>CAXTRY010000021.1:0-35361 GCA_964246805.1 uncultured Acidobacteriaceae bacterium | reverse complement strand
CCCCCAGGCCGTCGAGATAGCCACCGACCCCGCATCCGGCGTCGCCATGGAAATCCTCCAGCAGCTCATCGCCACCGTCCGGGGCCTCCGCAAAGAGATGGGCGTCCCTGAGAAAGAAACCGCCGCCATACGCCTCTTCGCCGCCGACCACATCACCGCGCTCGCCACAACCCATACCGACATGCTCGCCAAGCTGGCCCGCGTCAGCAGCGTCGAACTAGCCTCAGCAGCACTCACCGGCGACAACGCCCGCAGTACCCCCGACTTCGACGTAGCGGTCATTTACGAGCGACAGATCGACATCCCCGCCGAGCGCGAACGCCTCACCAAAGACCTCGCCAAATACGAGAAGGGTCTCGCCGCCGCCAACCGCCAGCTCTCAAACGACGCCTTCACCGCCAAAGCCCCGGCCCCCATCATCGAAGGCCTCCGCAAACAAGCTGCCGAAACTCAGCTGCTTTACGACAAAGCGAAAACTGCCTTAGCTGCCCTACTCCCTGAGTAGAGGCACGCCTTTACGTTTCTGGTTTGTCGTTCCCGAGAACGACCTGCCCTGACAACCGCCGCCGCCAGGCCATGGACTGAGATCGCGCCTTCTACAAAGATGTCAAGCCCTCCTCAACGCGAAAATCGCGGCTATCCGCCTTTTAATAAATGACTTAGAACAGGTCGGTACTCTTGAGCATGAGTTATGGCCGATCTTCTACAATGGAAATAGGACCCCATGAGAACCCCGAGCCAGCGACAGTAAATCTACAAACAGAAGCAAGCAGAAGTACAAACGCAAAAGAAGTGATCTACCTCTAAGTCCCTTGTTTTGTTAGATCACTTGCTAAAAACGAGGTTTTTTCGCGCATTACGGCTTGATGCCGGATGGCGTCTCCGCCGTGATCTGCGCGATCTCCACGTTCTCGTGCTTGATGTCCAGCCGCAGCCGGTTGAAGAAGCTCATATAGACATTCGCCACCCACACTAGCGCGAACCACGCGATCAAATAGCCGCGCCACCCGTCGTACAACATATGGAAGCGGGTCACGACGAGGAAGAACAGAGCGACGTAGTGGCTGAAGCAATACTCGCACGTGAAGAGATAGAAGAACTTGCGCGCCGGCAGCGGCTTGCAATCCTGACTTTTAGCCTTGCACCACTCGCGCGGCTCCCGGAAGACCTCTTCGTGGGTAACGGTCCAGGAAGCGCAGGCAATCGGCAGCGCGAGCAGAAAAAGATAGGCGAACTGGCTCGACAAACTCATCAACATCGCTGGAGAACCCCGCTGCTCACACTATAACTCGCGGCGTCGGTTTACCATGACAGCATGGATTGGAAGAGCAAGCGCATCCGTTCTGTTCTGGAAGCGGCCCTGGTCGAGGACAGAGCGGCGTATGACGTCACCACCGCGCTTACCGTCTCGCCCACGTTGCGCGCCACGGGCACCATTCTCGCCAAGCAGCCCTGCGTGATCGCCGGCGTCGGCTGCATCCCCATCTTCCTCGAGGCTTACGCCAAGCTGAGCGGCATGAGCGGCCGCTTCGAGGTGATCAGCCATCCGGAGATCTTCGACGGCGTGAAGGTCAAGAAGGGCCAGACCATCGCCGTCATCCGCTACAAGGCCGCCGCCCTGCTCTCCACCGAGCGCGTCATCCTGAACCTGATGCAGCGCATGAGCGGCATCGCCACGCTCACCAACGAGTTCGTCAAGCAGACCGCCGGGACCAAGACGAAGGTGCTCGACACGCGCAAGACCATCCCCGGCCTCCGCGCGCTTGACAAGTACGCGGTGAGCTGCGGCGGCGGCGTCAATCACCGGCTCGACCTGGCAGACGGTATCCTCATCAAGAATAACCACATCGCCCTCGGGGGCGGGCTGGCGACCGTGCTTGAAAGCGCGCTTAAGGGCCGCCGCAAAGGCCAGCAGGTCCAGGTTGAAGTCCGTTCTCAGGATGAGCTCGATCAGGCCATCGCGGGCGGGGCCGAGTCCATCCTCCTCGACAACATGACACCGGCCGCCGTCAAAAAAGCCATTAAGCAGATACGCGCCGCGCTGCCCGGCGTCCCCATCGAGGCCTCCGGCAACATGAGCCTGAAAACCGTCCGCGGCTACGCCCTGACCGGTGTGGACTTCGTTTCGGTCGGCGCGCTGACGCATTCGGCGGTCGCCGTCGACCTCAGCATGAAGATCGTCGCCGATGGAAGCTAGCTTCGACCTCGCCGCCGTCGAGGAGAGCATCGCCGGAACGATCTTCGCCGGACAGCTCCATCATCTGCCGTCGACCCCCTCCACCAACACCCTGGCGCTCGAAGCCGCGCCATCCGGCACAACGTGCGGCGTCTGGATCGCCGATGAGCAAACCGCCGGACGAGGACGCGGCGGTCATGCATGGCACTCCGCCGCCGGAGAGGGCCTCTACGTCAGCATTCTGATCCGTCCCCATCTGTCGCTCGCTCGCGGTTTGTGGCTGTCGCTCGCGACTGGTCTTGCGGCGCGGCAAGCCATCGCGCAAGTCACCAGCTCGACGGCCGACATCCGCTGGCCAAACGATCTCCTGCTTGGCGGGAAAAAATGCGGCGGCATCCTGGTCGAGACGGCCATCGCCGCGGACGCTGAACCACCGGCGCTGCGCTATGCCGTCATCGGCATCGGGATCAACGTCGACCATGCGCTCTTCCCGCCCGAATTGTCCGAGCTCGCGACCTCGCTCCGCCTGGAGACAATGCATCGTTGCCGGCGTGAACCGCTGTTAGGCGCTCTGCTCCGCTGCTTGCACGACGAGCTTACTTTCCTCGAAGCAGGGGGCGCGACCTTGCTCGACCGCTTCGCCGCCGCCTCCACCTGGGTGCGTGGCAAGGAGGTCCGGGTTGGAGACGCCGGCGGCTATACTGGCGTGACGGTTGGCCTCGCCGCCGAGGGCTTCCTTCTCGTCCGGGGGAATGACGGCAAGGTCCACACTGTCCTCTCGGGCGGCGTCCGCGCCCTGTAATCAGGAGAATCCATGCTGCTCGCCATCGATGTCGGCAATTCGAACACGGTCTTCGCGCTTTATCGCCGCAAGGCGGGCAGGTATGAGATCGCCTCGCACTGGCGGGTCGTTACGCCCGCGGGCCAGACTGCCGACGAGTTCGGCGGCACGCTCCGCGGGCTCTTTGCGCTGCATGGCTTCGCGCTCGACGTGGTCAGTGACGTCGCCGTATCGTCCGTCGTGCCCGCGGTCGACTGGATGCTGCGCGAAGTCTCCGAAGTCTTCTTCCATGCCAAACCCTTCTTTATCGAGCCGGGCGTCGACACGGGCCTTCCGATCCTGACCGATAATCCGTTTGAAGTCGGCGCGGACCGGATCGCCAACTGTGTCGCCGCGTTTGCCCGGTACGGGGGTCCGGCCATCGTGGTCGATATGGGCACGGCCACCACGTTCGACGCGATCTCGGCGCGGGGCGAGTTTCTTGGAGGAGCCATCGCCCCGGGCCTCGGCATCTCCGCCGACGCGCTCTTCGCGAAGGCCGCGCTGCTACCGCACATCGAGATCAAACGCCCGGCCAAGATCATCGGTACCGGCACGGTCGACAACCTTCAGATCGGCCTCTACTACGGGTATATCGGGCTGATCGACGGCATCCTCGAACGCATGATCGCCGAGCTTGGCCCCGAGACCAGAACCGTCGCCACGGGCGGTCTCGCCGGACTGATCGCCGGAGGATCGAAGTACCTGAAAGCGGTCGACGAGACGCTGACGCTTGATGGGGTGCGGCTTGTCTACGAGCGGAATCAGCCAATCTAAAGCGCCATGCGGAACTACTTCAACTATTTCACCGAGATCGAAGAACGCTTCCAGCAACGGCGCGGCTCCCTGCTGATGCTCTCGACACTCGATTGGGCGCTGATCGAGACGTGGCGCGAGGCCGGGGTGCCGCTCGAAGCCGTGCTGCGCGGCATCGACGCGGCCTTCGATCGACACGACGCCAAAGCGGCTCGGAGTAAACGAACGCGCAAGGTCAACGGTCTTGCCTGGTGCGCGCAAGCCGTCATGGAAGCGGTCGAGCAGGCGCGCGAGGCGGCGGTCGGTGGAGCATCACCGGACAAAGAGGAGCGGGAGAGCGGCTTCGAAGCCAAGCGTATCGCGGCCTTCCTCCGCTCCAACGCCGCATCGATTGAAGCGACGGATGTCCCTTCCTCCCGCGAGATCGCCGCTCGCTTAAGCGCGCTAGCCGACGAAGCCGCGTTACCGGAGGAGTTGGACCGCACGCTGGGTGTCCTCGAAGAAAAGCTCTTCGCCGTGCTCCTCACCTGCACGCCCGAGGCTGAACTCGTTGCATTGAAGGAGCAGGCCGCCCGCGAACTCGCTCCGTATCGGGGCAAAATGCAGGCCGTGCAGATTCGCCAGATTGAGCAGCAATTCCTGCAAAAGCGGCTCTTCGAAGCACGCAAGCTCCCGCGCCTCAGCCTCTTCTACATGGGGCACGAGTGAAGGCGCGTATCGACCGATGGGTCTACGGCGGAGCGGGTACCGGCACCGCCGGAGAGGGCACCGCCGCTTCGCTGCCGTACACTCTACCGGGCGAACTGGTTGAGATCGAAGGCAATGCGTTCGTGGTCCTCGAACCCGCGTCCGAACGAGTGACGGCGCGCTGCCCGCACTTCGGCTCCTGCGGCGGCTGCCACTACCAGCACGCGGAGTACGAGGCCCAAACGCGTTTAAAGCTTGGCATCCTCGAAGAAACCCTGCGCTCCGCGGGAGTCACCACCTTCCCGAAGCCGCGTTTACACACCGCGGAGCCGTGGTTCTACCGGAATCGTATCCGTCTGCGGATTGCTATAGCAGAGGGTGCGCTGCGCTTCGGTTACAACCGCCGCGGCTCGTATGACTTTCTTCCCATCGATGAGTGTCCCATCAGCTCTGCCTTGCTCCTCCGGGCGGCCACGACCTTGCTGAAGATCTTGCAGTCCGGCGAGCTTATCGCCTGGGCGCATCCGCCGTGCGAAGTGGAGCTCTTCTGTACGCCCGACGAGTCCTCGCTGCAGATGACCCTCTTCGCCTCATCCGAGCAAGCCGATTCGCTACAACGGCTTTGCTTCCAGATAAAGCAGGCCGTGCCGCAGCTTACCGGCGCGGGCGTGATCCTTACGGGAGCCTCGGGCAAGCAGGAGCGGCCCGGCCAGACCTGGGGCGCGAGCGGCTTGAATTACCCGGCAGCGGGACGTACATACTGGGTCAGCCGCGGCAGCTTCTTTCAAGTCAACCGCTTTCTGGTAGACGAATTGGTCCGCCTCGTCACCGCCGATCGCGGCGGCAAGCTCGCCTGGGATCTTTATGCCGGAGTGGGTCTCTTCTCGCGTGCTCTGGCCGTATCCTTCACCGAAGTCGTAGCCGTGGAGATCGCCGGTGCCGACCTTGCCGGCTTCCTTAAAGGTGCGGGCCGTCGTGCCGTCTCTTCCACGACGCTCGCTTTCCTTGAGCGTGCCGTGCTGGAGCGCGACCGCCCGGACCTCATCGTCGCCGACCCCCCTCGTGCGGGTCTCGGCCCGGAGGTCTGTGCTCTGCTCGCCCGCATCGCCGCGCCGGAGGTCGTCTACGTCTCGTGCGATCCCGTGACGCTGGCTCGCGACCTGAAGGCAATGGTAGACTCCGGCTACACCCTGAGCGCGCTCCATCCGGTCGATCTGTTTCCGCAGACCTTCCATATGGAGACCGTTGCCATCCTCAACCGCTGACCGCGCCTTCCCTTTAGAAGCGCGGCGTAGAGCATCGATAGCGGAGAAGTCCCATGCCTCGATACGCGTCCGCCGGTGCCGGCATTCAACGCGAGCTTTGGCCCGAGCCGCCGGTAAAGTCGCTCCGCCTGCGCCACGCTCCTCTACTTGCGGCAGCCGTCTGCTTTGCCTTGGGAATCGTAGCGGCGCATCGCTGGCAACCCTCTCTCGTAATGTTGTGCGCTTGGGCTCTTCGCGCCGCGCTTACCTTGGGCGGCCTTCGCGGACGAGCCTGGGCGGCCGTCGCGGCAGCCGCCGCGTTATGGATCGTGACCGGCCTCTGGTGCGCCGAAATTCAGCCCGCGCCTCCTTCACAACAAGCTCTCTTCCCCTATGCGGACGGCCTGAGCCGCACGGTGCGCGGACGCGTTCTCCAGGTTCGCGCACTGCCCGGCCTCGATTCCGAGAAGGATGCGGACGCCGATCCCACGCTCTGGGTGGAGGGCCAACCGCAAGCATCCAATATCCTCTCCGTCGATCTCGCCATTGAAGCCGTCGAACAGGTTACGCCGGACGTGGCCTGGATGCAGCCCGTGACCGGCGGTGTTCGCATGACCATCACCGGCGACTTTCCCGCGCCTGTCTGCGGCGATGTGCTCCAGGCACCCGTGCGGCTGAAGGTGCCGGAGCGTTATCGCGATCCCGGCGCGTGGCAATACGCCGATTACCTGCTCGACCAGGGCATCGGTACCCACGCCAACGTAAAGGCCAGTCGCGTCGAGCAGCTCGCCTCCTCTCCTCAGAAATGGACCTATGCCGATCTGCTCTGCCGCATCCACGCGGCGCGGCACTGGGCCTCCGGCCGCATGGAGACTTATGCTCACTCATACGCCAACCACCTGCTGCCCGGCGCGGCGCGATTGAACGAAGCCGACGCGGGAATGCTGAACGCCATGCTCTTCGGGGATCGCGCGCTGCTGACCCACAGCCTGCGCCTCGGCTTTGAACGGACCGGCTCCTTCCACCTCTTCGTCGTCTCCGGGATGCACGTGGCGCTGCTCGCGGGCGGCATTTTCTGGATCGCTACCCGCCTGCGCCTGCGAGAATGGCTGGCTACGTCGCTCACCCTTCTGCTGACGGCGGCATATGCGATCTTCACCGGATTCGGCGCGCCGGTGCAGCGCGCGTTTGCCATGACGGCCATCTTTCTCCTCGCGCGTCTGCTCTCTCGCGAGCGCAGCGTGCTCAATGCGCTGGGAGCGGCCGCGCTCGGGGTGCTGGCGTGGTCGCCGCGCGGCCTGTTCGAGGCCAGCTTCCAGATGACCTTCCTCGTCATCGTGGCCATCGGGGGCATCGCCGTGCCGCTGGGGGAGCGCAGCTTTCTGCCGTATGCCCGGGCCGCGCGCAAGATCGGCGACCGCTGGCTCGATGTAGCTCTGCCACCGCGTCCGGCGCAACTGCGCGTCATGTTGCGGCTTTGGGGAGACGCGCTGGCGGACGCGCTGGGCTGGCGCGTTCGCGGTCTACCCGCCGCTTCCCTGCGCTGGATGTTCTGGGCAGTCGAGCTTGCTTTAGTCGGCGTCGTGGCGGAGATGGTCATGATTCTGCCGATGGCCCTCTACTTTCACCGGGCGACCATCTTCGCGTTGCCCGCCAACATGCTGAGCATTCCCTTGGTCGCCGTGCTCGCCCCCTTGGCCATCCTTACCTTTCTCGCATCGTTGGTCAGTCCTTGGCTGGCCCTTGCTCCCGGCGGCGTCACGGCGCTGCTGCTGCACGGCATTGTCGCGGTGATCGGCGGCATCAGCCATGTCCGCGCCGCCGATGCCCGCATCCCGGCTCCGGTGTGGTGGATCGCGCTCGCCGCGCTGGTCGCGTGGGCATTCTGCTGTTGGGCGGTAAGGCGTTCAAACCGTTGGGCCTTGATCGCCAGTGCCGTTCTTCCGCTGACAGCGCTTGCGGTCCTCTGGCCGGAGCCCGCTCGCTTCAGCCTCGGCGAGCTTGAAGTCACCGCCATCGACGTGGGACAGGGCGATTCCCTGTTGATCTGCGGCCCCGCCGGCGAGACCATGCTGCTGGACGCGGGCGGACCCACCGGGGCAGTCAAAGAGACGGCCGACGCCACCAGCCGCTTCGATGTGGGGGAGGAGGTCGTCTCGCCTTTTCTCTGGTCGCGGCACATGCGGCGACTGGATGTGCTCGCTCTCAGCCATGCACATAGCGACCATATGGGCGGCATGGCGGCGGTGATGCGGAACTTCCGTCCGCGCGAGCTTTGGGTCTCGACCGATCCCGATTCCGCCGCATATCGCGGCCTGCTGGCCGAGGCCGCTCAACTCGGCATCCTCGTCCGCCATCTTCACGCGGGCGACACCCTACCGTGGGCGGGCACGATCCTTGATGTTCTCGCGCCGGAACCGGCCTACCGCAATGGTTTCGCCCCGGCCAATAATGACTCGCTTGTGATGCGCCTTCAGTACGGCAAGGCCTCGGTGCTGCTGGAAGGCGACGCCGAAGCTGCGAGCGAGCGCTCTATCGTCGCCTCCGGCCGCCTTGGGCCCGTGACGCTGCTGAAAGTAGGCCATCACGGCAGCCGCACCTCATCGACCGATGCCTTTGTACAGGCCGCCGCCCCGCGCGATGCCATCGTCTCCGTGGGTAAGGGCAACACCTTCGGGCATCCCCGCGGCGAGGTGATCCAGCGGTTTGCCGCAGAAGGAACGCACCTCTATCGCACGGATGAGTTCGGCCTGGTGACGTTTCTGCTCAATCGCGATGGCGGCATCCGCGAGGTGCTCGGAGTCGGGGACTGACCGGTAACCTAGCTATTTACGCCCGGTAAACGGAAAATGGAAGACGATTCCCGTGCTGAGCGACTCGATAGGATAGGTATGCGAGTGACCCTGCACCGCGCCGTAGCCGAGTTCCACGACCCGAAAGTCGACAAACGGCAGGATGGCTAGATCGGCCCCGGCAAAAACATCGTACTCGAGATGGTTCGTAAGCTGAATGCCTGTCGTATTGGAAACGCCGGAGGTTGCGAGTGTGCTGCTGTAATCCGTGCCGAAGTTGGTCCGGCCCAATCCGACAGATCCTTGCACGTAGGGCTTGACCGGGATGAGCGGCACATGAAACGAGGCCCTCACGCCACCCAGGATGGAGTCGAGGTGTCCGCCCGCGACCGTTGAGGTGTACGCACCCTTGGTGCTGTTGGCGATGCTGCCGCGCACGTCCGCTCCCAGCCGAACAGGCCCAAAGGTGCGCCAATCGTAGTACAGGCCGCCAATGCCGCCCACCGCGTCGAAGCTGCCGTTGGTGTAGCTTGTGGTTCCCTCGGTGTACGGGATGCTCGTCATGCGACGAACGGAGACGGTACCATAGGCGGCAAGCTGGGCCTGCGCGGCGGAGGCGGCTAACAGAACTGAGGCAAGAGCGAGAGCGAACTTCGGCTTAATCATCTCGCTCGATTTTACCTGCATGGAAGGCCGACGATGCGTCCAACCGTATAGCCTGCATCGTTGGCAGCCATCGAGCGTCCTATGATCGACAAGGAGAAGACCATGGAGCAAAAAGTAGCGGAGGAAGCGTTGAACGAATCCGGGATGCCCATCAGTCCCGAGGAGCGCGCCGAGGAGCGCAAACTGATCCGCCGCCTCCAGATGATGATGAACATGGTGATGCAGGTGATCGCGCAGGACTCCTCGCTGTCGATCGACGAAGCGTCGCAGATGATCGCCGACAGCCGTAAGGCCGCGCTAGCCATGTTCCCCGGCAAAGAGCTCGCCTACGACCTGATCTGGAAACCAAGATTTCAGCGGCTGATGCGGGAACGCTTCCGCATCATGTGAGGCGCGCTCCGCGTGGAACACCTGAGTTACTGGGTGCCGGTAGGCTTAGCAACTTTAGCGGGTACGTTTATGGTAAGGCCGGATATATCGTTTTGTACCGATAGAGATTGTGTGGCTGGACCATATTCACGAAGCGTTGTGTCTTTAGTGCGGACCGAAGAAAATGTTCCCGGAGGTTGAGGAATCTGCTCGCGTGCAACGTCTTTAGCATTTGTCACAGCAAGTATGTATTCACCCTCCGGAATAAAATCGAAGTGGAAAGTATTATCTTCTGGATCGACCTCCGTGTTACTTAGTTCCGCGCCATCAGGAAACTTAAGCGTAATTTTGCCATCATTGACGACATGGCCACTGCGTTGCTCCGTCAATGTTCCAACCACGCGATGAAGTTTACTGACGGGAATGGTGATGTCGGCGGCATCGCGCTGTTCGCCTGCTTTTAGCTTGATGGATGTTCCTTTGTCTTTGCGGGCAACGTCGCCGGAATAGAAGGTCAACCCGTATTTTGAGTTGTTCATCGAACTCCGTGAACCGCCAAGGATGTTGCTGACATAAGTTTCATAGGTTCTCAAATCTACTTCCAGCAAATACTCCCCTGGTGGTAGACCGGTTATCCGAAAGTGTCCGCGATCATCCGTAGAACTGCCATTGTGATTGGAAACCCAGGTTTCCTTACCGTCTTTGGTTTCTTTGTTGAGCGCGTTGACGTAGGTGCCTCCAACGGGCGTCCCGTCGTCGTAACTGATTGTTCCTGAGAACTCTGCTCCGCGATCGATGCGCGTCTCAAGATTTGCTGTTTGATTGCTGGATACGGTAACCGTCGGCACAATCTTCAGAATACGTGTAAGTATCTCGGGGGTTGGCTGCTGCAGCTCCGCTTGAGAAAACTGCGTAATAGGCGAAATATACCCCGGTGCCTGGATCACCACATAGTAAGTGCCGGGTGTCACCTTCGGAATAAAAAAACTTCCATCAAGCGCGGTTTGATAGGTGCGCATCATCTTTTCAACGGGAACCATTGGAGTATTTGTTCCCGGGGAGGGCTCCGGCTTGACGTCGATTGTCTGTAAGGTTACAGAGGCTAGGCGCGCGGGTTGGTTTGTGTCCACGCACGTAACCCGCCCCGATACGGTGCCATAGACCGGAGGCGGTGCGGGCGCTCGCTGTAAGGATTGCGCTCCGGCCAACATGGACATGGAAAACAGCAAGAAGATTAGAACGGATCGCATCGGACCTCCCGACGCACTCAGGCTAAAGGTTGGAGGCAGCCGATGCAAGCACGAAGATGTTTCAATAGAAAGTGATCGAGCGAGAACGCATACCGGGAGGGTGATTGCCATATATCTTTATCGATAAGGTGCTGAACGAGTTGCGCGACGATCTGCTCTCGGCGCTTCACGCGGCGGTCGAGCGCGAGATGCGCGGCGGCAAGGTCGATGTCGCCAAGCTCTATCGTTCGTTCAACCGGGCGGCTAGCGGCAAGGTAGCCAATCCCGTCTGGGTCTCCGACAAATGCATCTCGGAGACGGGCGGCGGTGGCAAAAAGCCGCGGCGCAGTCTGGGCGGCGACGACTAACTCCTTGCAGCGCATAGAGATGTATCCTTTCGCTTATGGCCATTCTGCAACCATTCCTCTCCGCCGAAGAGCGCTTCGCCGAAGGACGGAAACGTCGTAAGCAGTTCCCGCGTAAGGGCCACGCCGAGTGGAAGCCCGCTGAACGCAAGGAAGACCCGCTAAAGCTGCTGCGCGCCGCGGAACAGGGGCGCATCCCGCGCCTCGTCGAGCTGAAGCATGAGCGTATGGCCTGTTCGCCCTTCGGCTACTTTCGCGGGGCCGTGCCGGTGATGGCTTACGATCTTTCGACGCTGAAGAACACGAGCATCGCGACCCAATTATGTGGGGATGCTCACGTTCGCAACCTGGGGGCGTTTGCCGGGCCTGATGGCCGCCTGACCTTCGATATCAACGACTTCGACGAGACGATCGTCGGACCGTTTGAGTGGGATGTGAAGCGGATGGCGACGAGCCTTGTCCTCGCCGGGCGCGAAGCCGGATCGAAAGAGACGCATTGCCGCGAGGCCGCGGAGAGCTTCCTGGCGCGTTACGCCGGCATGATGCGCGCCTTCTGGAAGATGCCCGTGCTCGACATGGCGAAGTATCAGGTGCATCGCTTGCAGAGCATCGCGCCGGTCGAGCAGATACTCCAGCTTGCCGAACGCGCCACACCGCTGGCCAGCCTGGACGCGCTGACAGACGTTGCGCGTACCCAAAAAACAAAGAAGGGGAGAAAACATCCTCGGGCCTCCGGGTTGCCGAAAGCGCACCCTCAAGCGACGGACACGCCGCACCGGTCCTCCGCAGCCGAACGCATCTTCAAGACGGACAAGCCCGTGCTCGAACGGATAACGGGCGCGGCGGCCCGGCATGTCGTCGATTCGCTTGAAGAGTACGCAAGCACGCTCCAGGTGGAACGACAGCGTTTCTTAACGCAGTATCGCGTCGTGGATGTCGCCTTTAAGGTTGTCGGCACGGGCTCGGTCGGCCTGCGCGACTACTGCTTGTACCTGGAGGGCAATGGCCCAAAGGACCCGCTCTTTCTGCAAATGAAGGAAGAGACACATTCGGCCTACGCGCCCTACCTGCCCGCCAGTGCCGCGGTTCGCAGCCACGAAGGGCGGCGCGTGGTCGATGGTGAACGGGCAATGCAGCTCCAATCGGACCCGTTCCTCGGCTGGACGGCCATTGAAGGACGCGACTACCTGGTGCGCCAACTGAACGATCACAAGGCGTCCATCGATTTGGGCGAGCTGAAGGCTGCCGGGCTGATCGAGTATGCCGATGTGTGCGGCGAACTGCTGGCGCGCGGCCACGCACGGGGTGGCGACTGCGCCCTGCTCGCCGGGTACATTGGCGGAGCAGGGCAATTTGGGGAGTCGGTGACCGGCTTCGCCATGGCCTATGCGGACCAGACGGAGAAGGATTGGAAGCATCTGGTCCGGTCTCGAAAGGGCGGGTCCTAAGATCGGTCGCATAAGCAGTAAGCTACTGCTGCGTGTCGAGCCATTGCTTCAGGTTCGGCTCCTGATCGGCGTGCAGCTGGATGCAGGCATTGATGCTGTCGATGGACTTCGACAGCGTGCGCTCGCTGCCTTCTACCTTGTGGGACGCAAAGAAGCTGGAGACCTCATCACGCTTCGCCGCCGTGCAGAACGAACTCGTACCCGCGACGACCCGCGCTCCCGAGCTAGCGGTAAACTGCGCCTGCACCTTCGGCCAATTGTTTTGAACATAAATCCATGCCTCATCCTGCGTCTGCCGTCTGCTCAGCAGAATAGCCAGCAGAATCCAACTGCTCTGATTCCGCACCTGGCCGGAGACGGCATAGTCCAGCGTGCGGGCCACGAGCGCGGGATCGGTGAAGGAAGCGAGCGTATTGAGCGCGTCGGACTGCGCCACGGGATCGCGCTCGTCTTTACTTTGCGCCAGAAATTTCTCATAGAGCAAGTCGTTGCCGTGAGCGGCCGCGACTTCGATGGCCGCGTTGGTGAAGACGGGATCGCCCGCGCGCTTCCTCGCAAAATCGGCCTCCGCCATGGACCGCGCCTCGGCCAGGACGGTGGGATCGCCCGCTGTTCCAAGCGCCTGGAAGAGGGTGGCGCGGAGAGCGGTTTTGTCGTAGCTCTCGCTGGGAGCGTACTTCCCAAGCGCCGCGTAGACGGGCCCGAACCGGCCGCGCATCGTGGCGTACAAACGCTGACGATCCTCCTCGCTGGCAATCCGTGTGTCGATCGCGCTTACTTTGCCTAACGCGTTCTGGAGCACGGAGGCGTTAGGGTCCTTGCGCAGCGCCATCACGAGCGAAAGATAGTCGCCCACGGAGCCTTGCCCGGCACGCATCAACGCCCAGCGATCTCCAAGGAGGCCGATGCGCTCCGGGGTGGAGAGTTCCGTCTCCGCGTTTGCAATCATGCCGCCTAGTTCCGTAGGCGCATACGCCGTGCGGAAGTAACCCGCGTCGCCCGCGTTCGCATAAAGAACCGTTGCTCCGCCGGGGACGGCGATGGAGGCATTCTCCGGCGTAAGCAGCTTGCACTCACCGTCCTTGAAGCAGATGGGGACGGTCCATTGCTGCGCGGTGCGGTTCGCGGAGTCGGCGGCCAGGAAGAAGCGGCTCTGTCCGACGGGAAGCGTGTCGCCCGTTCGCGCTCCGAAGGTTACCAGCGGCACACCGGGCTGCACGACAAAGCTCTTCATGATGGCATCGACGGGCTTATGGCTGGTTGAGGTCTGCGCTTCCCAGAAGTCCTCCGCCGTCGCATTGGCGTACAGATGCGCGGCGAGATAATTGTGGACACCCTGGCGGAAGACCTCTTCACCCAGATAGTGCTCGACCATACCCAGCACCGCGCCGGCTTTACCGTAGGCGATGCCGTCGAACATCTCGCCGATCTCGGCTGGGGTGTTCGCCACGGCGCGAATCGTGCGCGTGGTCCGCTGCGAATCGTAGTTCAGCGTCGTGTCCAGTTCATTGGCGCGGTCCTGATCGATGTGCCATTCCGGATGCCATTTCTCTACCGGCTTGTTGGCCATCCAGGTCGCGAACCCTTCGTTCAGCCACAGGTTGTCCCACCACTGCATCGTCACCATGTCGCCGAACCATTGGTGCGCCATCTCATGCGCGACCACGCTGGCCACCTCCTTTTTTGAAGCGATGGAGCCGGTCTTCGAATCGACGAGCAGGTCCGTCTCGCGGTAGGTAATGCAGCCGAAGTTCTCCATCGCGCCCGCCTCGAAGTCCGGAAGCGCGATCATATCGAGCTTCGGCATGGGGTACTTGATACCGAAGTAGGTGTCGTAGTAATGCAGGATGTACTCGGCGGATTCCACCGCGAACTTCGTGTAAGCGACCTTATCGGGCGTGGAGCAGCCGCGGATCGGGACGCCATCGGCCTTGCCGGAGGTGCACTGAAAATCGCCTACCAGGAAGGCCACGAGATAAGTCGACATCTTCGGCGTAGTCGCGAACTTGACCGTGTGCTTGCCTGGACCGGCGGGCGTGTCGGCGATTTGATTGGTGTTCGAGATGACCGTATCGGCTGTGTCGACCGTCAGCTCGATGTCGTAAGTGGCCTTCAGCGCGGGTTCGTCGAAGCTGGGAAAGGCACGGCGGGCATCCGTCGACTCAAACTGCGTCACGGCGTAGTTGCGCGCTTTGGTCTTCGAGAGATAGAAGCCGCGCAGCTTGTCATTGAGGATGCCGGTATATTCGATAGCGAGCCGCACCTTACCCGCGGGCAAAGGCTGGGCGAAGGTAAAGGTGGCCTGCTCTTTATCGGGATCGAGCGAGACTTGAGCGGTCTGCCCCTTAGCAGGACCCTTTAACTTGCCATTGAATTTGTTCTGGGGACTGGCTCCGCTCTTCGTGACGACATCCACGTCCCCACTGTACAAAGCTCGTACCGAGCCGAACTGGATTTCAATCGCGTTAAGTGTGATGGTGGCGCTCGGCGCGTCGAGCGTCACGTCGATCGTCTCGCTGCCTTTGAAGGTAGCCGCCTTCAGGTCGGGCGTGAGCGCCAGGCTATAGTGCTCCGGATGGACGCCGCTGGGCAAACGCTGCGCCTGTAACGTGCAGCCGAACGAGGTGAGGAGCGCGGCGAAGAGCAAGGTAAAACGAACGGACATGAAGTGCCTCAAGGTGAAATCGTTGCTTCCCCAGCATACGAGAGATCGGGTGCGGCGGTTCAACGCCCCTCATCGTTGATGCGATTGACGGATACGGCTGACACAAAGGCGCGCGAGGCGGTACTCGCGAATCTCCGCTGTGCCGGCGGGAAGCTGAGCGAGGCCGCGGAGCCGCTCCCAATCTTGCCGCACGAAGCTGCGCCGGATCGTCACCAGGCCGTCGTGCCGGACAAAGCGGTGAAATGGGATCAGCTTGATGAGGATGGAAAATGCTCTGTACGAAAAGAGCGTGCGGTGCATATCGTTGATGAACCATCCGCGGCGGGCCGTCGCTTCCATCCAGCGTAGAAAGCGAACGATCTCCTCCTCTTCAAGATGATGCGTGACGAGCGAGCTGAGCACCACGTCGATGGCGGAGGGATCGAGCGAGTAGGCGTCGCCATGCACCCAGCGAATCGGTTGGTCTTGCGTGGCCGCTTGCGCCGCTCGAATGGCATTCGCGTTCAGGTCGATGCCGGTCAGCTCCACGGCAATGCCGCGCCGGGCCGCCCAGCGATCGATGCGCCGCAGGCTGTCGCCATAACCGCAGCCGACATCGACAATCCGCAGCGGCTTTACGAGGGGAGTTTGGGCGCAGAGTTCAGCCAGCCATGAGAGCGTCGGGCGATAGGCAAACGTCAGCCGGTTGACGCGGGCAATATCGTGGAGGCAGGCCTGAAGCTCCTCAAAGCTACAAGGCTGATCCATAAGCTCCGGCAGATCGCGCGGAAGTGCTCTCCGGCGGAGGTCCATGACGGGCAAGGTTAGGAAGGCGATGAGATGGCCGTGGACGCGGAAGTGGTTGAAGCCACGCGCTCAGAGTGCCCGGACACTTCAGTTGACCGCGCCTCGGCAAACGCGGCCGCGCCCAGCAGAGCGCACGTGTCGTCGAGGATGACCCGGACGGGAATGGCCTGGAGAAGAGGCGAGAGACGGCCTTTATCCAGATAGGCCTGGAGAAAAGCGCCGTTTTGAAGCGTCTTCAGGATTTTGGGCGCGATGCCGCCGCCAAGATACATGCCCCCGACGGCGAGCACCTTGAGCGCGATGTTGCCCGTCTCCGCGCCGTAAGCCGCGGCAAAGGCACGCATCGTCTCGAAGCAAATGGAGCTCGAACCATCCTCCGCGCAAGTGCCGATGACTGCGTTGGGGTCTTCCGCCGCGAGACGGTCGCGAAGCCACTTCGGCTCGTCCAGCTTCTCGACATCGCGCAGGTATGCATAGACGTTCTTGATGCCCAGGCCGGAGACGACGCGCTCAAAGCTGACGCGTCCGTTCAAGGTACGGCGCAGATGCTGGAGCAACGCAATTTCGCGATCGGTGCGCGCGGCGAAGTCGCAATGGCCGCCCTCGGAGGGAATGGGGGTATGCTTGTGACCATCCCAGATGAGCACGGCCTCGCCTAGACCCGTGCCGGCGGCGATCAGGCCGCGATGGCCCACGGCCGTTGCATCGCCCGCGTGGAGGGTAAAGATCTTGTCCGCCGCAAGCTCCGGGATACCATATCCATTGGCTTCAAGATCGTTGATGAGATAGATGTGCTGAATCCCGAGGGAACGGCTTAGCTCGTGCGTGTCGAGCGTCCAGGGCAAGTTGGTGAGCTTCAATCGTCCATCGCGCACCGGTCCCGGGCAACCGAAACATGCCGCGGCGATCTCCTGCTTGGTGCCGTCTTCGGTCGTCAAAAAGCTATGCACTACTTCATCGAGCGAGCCGAATTGATGCGCCGGGAACTTCTGTTCGCGGACGGCCTTCAGGCGACCCTCGGCGAACTCGTAGAGGGCAAGATGAACCTTGGTGCCTCCAACATCACCAGCCAGAATCATCGGTTCAGCTCCAGGATACCAACACCATTTTCAGCGGAAGGAAGCTGCGCCGCCGCCGCGCCGTCGAGAAGGAACAAAAGTTTGCCACTTGCCGGGTGAATCAGCTGCGACGGTTTTGTTTCAGGATCATAGGGTCCAAGCAGCACGTCTTGCAATATCCGGGCCTTGGCGGAGCCTTCGATCAGAAAGGCCACTTCACAGCCTTGGTTGATGACCGGCCAGGTCAGCGTGATGCGCCAGGTTTCCTTCTGCGGCACGTGATTGGCGACGGCCAGGCGGCTCATCTCGTCCAAGGCAGCGGTATGGGGAAAGAGCGAAGCGGTGTGTCCATCGTCGCCCATACCCAAGAGCACTAGATCGAACGCCGGTGTCTCCGCGCCCTCCAGCTTGAAGGTGTCGCGGATAACGGACTCATAACGGGAGGCCGCAACCTCCGGCTCCAGTTCTCCCTCCATGCGGTGCACCTGTGCAGCTGGAAGCGGCACCTTCGAGAGCATGGCCTCATCCGTCATGCGAAAGTTCGACTCGGCATCCTCGGGCGGAACGCAGCGCTCATCCACCCAGAAGAGGTCGAGCGAGTTCCATGGAATCCGATGGAGGAACGCCTGGCCCGGATCAGCCAGAAGCGTAAACATGGCCTTTGGGGTGGAACCGCCCGAGATGGCAATCCGCGCTTTACTCCGCGCCGCGGTCGCGTTCACCGCCGCGCGCGTAAACATCTCCGCGGCTGCCTGCGCTACCTCCGAGGAGGTGGGTGACACACGATATTCCACTGTAAGGGTCCGAGCCATCTACGTTTATCCTTCGTAAGTTAGAGCTTGCGCCAAACGCGGCCATCCTTGCCGAGCAGGTCCACCGTGCTTTGCGGTCCCCACGATCCGGCGGCATAGTTTGGGAAATCAGCCTTAGTGGCGGCCCAGGCTTCAAGAATTGGGGTGAAGAGGGCCCAAGTCGCTTCCACTCCGTCGCGATGCGCAAAGAGCGTGGCGTCTCCCAGCATGGCATCCAGCAGCAGGCGCTCATACCCGTTGGCCGACGATTTGCCGAACGCATCCGCATAGCTGAAGTGCATCGTCACGGGACGCACGTTGGTAGTCGGACCGGGGATCTTCGCGCCGAAGCATAAAGAAATGCCTTCGTCCGGCTGGATGCGCATCGACAGAATGTTAGGTTCGATTTTGTCGTCGCTGGCGTTGGTCTTGAAGAGGTGGAGTGGAGGCTGCTTGAAGACGACAGTCACTTCCGTGACGCGCTTTGCCAGCCGCTTGCCGGCCTGTAAGTAGAACGGTACACCGGCCCAGCGCCAATTTTCAATCTCCAGCCTCACCGCCGCGTAAGTTTCGGTATTGGACTCCGGGCTGACGCGCTCCTCCTGCCGGTATCCCGCGACATCCTTGCCGTCGACCTGCCCTGGACCATACTGGCCGCGCGCCGTGTCCTCGACCGGAATGCCTTCAATGGCTCGCCAAACCTTGAGCTTCTCCGTGCGGACGGCATCGGCCTGGAAGGAATCCGGTGGCTCCATGGCGACAAACGAAAGCACTTCCATGACGTGGTTCTGGAGCACATCGCGCGCCGCGCCGGCCTTTTCATAAAACGGTCCGCGTCCCTCGATACCGATCGATTCCGCCGCCGTGATCTCCACGTGATCGATATAGTTGCGGTTCCACACCGGCTCAAAGATGCCGTTACCGAAACGGAAAACGAGAATGTTCTGAACAGTCTCCTTGCCGAGGTAATGATCGATGCGGAAGATCTGATCCTCGGAGAGCACCGCGTTCACGGCATCGTTCAACTCCCGCGCCGATTTCAGGTCCGTCCCGAAGGGCTTTTCAATGATGACGCGCACCCAGTTGTTCGCGCCCTCGGCGGGCTTGGTCATACCGTGCGCGCCGAGCCGGTGTGTGATATCGGCGAAGAACTCCGGTGCCACCGCGAGATAAAAAAGCCGGTTGCCTTTCGTGTTGAACTTGGTGTCCAGATCGGCAAGAAACGCTTTCAGCCTGTCAAAGCCCTCATCGTTGTCGAACTCGGTGGCGAAGTACTGTACGCGCTCCATGAACGGCTTGAGCTTGGGGTCGTTCTCTTCGACGCCGCCGCCCTTGAGGATCCCGTCCTGCATATCCGGTCCGAAGGTCGCGCTCAAGTCGCGCCGCGCCACGCCGACGACGGCGAAGTCCTGAGGCAACAGACCGGATTGATCCAAGTGGTAGAGCGCGGGCAACAGCTTTCGCTTCGTCAGATCGCCCGACGCGCCGAAGATGACGACAATGCAAGGTTCGGGGATACGCTCCCCCTTTTTGGACGCTTCCGTTTCAACGGGCTGCACGACGGTGGTGCTGGACATACCAATCTCCTTCAATCAAGGCAAACAGTGTGCAAGACGCAAGGTGTTTAGGGTAGCAGAGTTACGCGGCAGCCAAACTCCGGCCACCGCATACCCGAGCGCTTAGGACTTCTTAATGGCATGTCCGCCAAATTCGTTTCGCATGATCGAGATCATCCGGTCGGTGAAGTTATTTTGCTCACGCGAACGCAGGCGGCGGATCAGCGACTCGGTGATGACCGGGGCGGAGACATTGAGATCGATCGCCTCGAAGACCGTCCAGCGGCCCTCGCCCGAGTCCGGCACATAAGCCTCCATGCCGTCGAGCTGCGGATTTTTCGACAACGCGTCGGCTGTCAGATCGAGCAGCCAGGAACGCACCACCGAACCCTTCTGCCAGATCTTGGAGATTTGCTCAAGATCGAGATTGAGGACGCTCTTCGCCTTCATAATCGAGAACCCTTCGGCATAGGCCTGCATGAGACCATATTCGATACCGTTGTGAACCATCTTCACAAAATGTCCCGCGCCCGATGGCCCGACATGGCCCCAGCCCTCGGTAGGCGATGGCGCGAGTGCCTGGAAGATCGGCGTCAGCCGCTCCACCGGCTCCTTATCGCCTCCGACCATCATGCTATAGCCTTCCTTCAGGCCCCAGATGCCGCCCGAAGTGCCGCAGTCGATAAATTCAAAACCTTTGGCCGCCGCCTCCGCGTGACGCCGCTGCGTGTCTTTATAGTTCGAGTTACCTCCGTCGATGAACGTGTCGCCCTTCTGCATCAACGGCTCGAGCTTGGCGACTGTCTCGTCAACCGGATCGCCCGCCGGCACCATCAGCCAAATGGCGCGAGGCGCGGCGAGATTCTTAATCAGGTCTTCAAGCGTGTCCACGCCCACCGAACCCGTCGCCGTCAGCTTGGCCGTTACATCTTTCGCAAAGTCGAAGCCAACGACTTTGTGCCCGGCGAGACGTAAACGCTCCGCCATGTTGAAGCCCATCTTGCCCAGTCCAATGATTCCGAGTTCCATCGTGATCTCCTTATGCGGCCAGTATGCCGTAAAGCGCAAATTCCTGCGTGAGTTGCGTGGGCGATATAAACCGTATCGCCCTCATGCCCAGTGAGAGTGCCGTATCGCAGTTCTCCTGCTTGTCATCGATAAAAAGTGTGCGAGCCGCCGGCACACCGGCGATCTCAAGTGCCGCGCGGTAGATATCCGGATGCGGCTTCATCTCATGGACATACCCTGAGCAGATGAAGAAGTCGAAGCAGGCGCGCAGGCCGAACGCATCCAGGCGATACTCATTTAGCTCGCGAGATTCATTGTTCAGCGTTGCCAGCTTATACCTTCCAGACAGGCTTCGCAGGACCTCAAACGACCCCGGATGAAGCATCTTGCTTTCGCCGCACACACGCTCCCAGAGGTCGTCATAACTGAATTCACGGGCAGGCTGGTTGGGATGGAAGACGGTCTTGCGAAAGAACTCTCGCGCTGTCGATAACCCGCGTTCCCAGAAAAAGTTCGCCGCATCGTGCCTGGACTCATAGTCGGCAAGATTGACGCCCAACTCATGCAGCACACGCGCGCGCTCTTCCGGGTCCCAACCATTCGTCAGCAGCACCCCGCCGATGTCCCAGAAGATCACCTTGATCTCGCCTTCATGCTTCTCGGCCTCCGCGGTCATAATCATGTTAAGCGGCAATCATGCATCTCCTGATGCCACAGCCAGCGACGAGGATGCGTTTAAGGAATCACGAGGCGAGCGTAGTTCCCGCGGCGGCCGGCATATACTGTGCCTCAATGGCCTTGACCTTGCCAAGCCGCCTGACAAAACGCGGCTCCTTCGCGATAAACACTGCTTTCAGGTAAGAATCGACGCAGTCCATGGCCAGAGCCGTGCCGATGATGCGTGCCCCAAGAACCAGGACGTTCATCTCGTCGTGCTCCACCCCCTGATGCGCGGAGTAAGTGTCGTGGCACATACCGGCCCGTACCCCCGGCATCTTGTTGGCCGCGACGCATACACCCACCCCGGAGCCGCAGATCAGGATGCCGCGCTCGGCGGTTCCGGCGATCAATTCCTTGCCAACCAGCACGGCGAAGTCCGGGTAATCGGATGGCTTCGTATTGAACGCGCCCAGATCGTGCACCTCGTGGCCTAAGGAACGCACATGATCGCGCACCTCTTCTTTCAACGGGAACCCGGCGTGGTCGGCGGCAATGGCGATCTTCATGGCGTCACTCCTCTACATGCTTCGGTCATCATCCCAGTCCAGATCTTCATCCGGCAGGCTGTCTTCATACGTCGGCTGCAAAGAGGTAAACCGCTCCCCGTCGCTTGCAGTCGGTTCAGGAAACTTCTCCACCATCTCTCGTTCCGTGGGGACCATTTATGTCTCCTTACGACTAAGCCGCGCCCCCCGATGAGAACGCGCCTTCGCGATACACGCTTATTTCTTTACTAGCTTTTTGGCCAGCTCCACAACCGCCGCGACGCTGATGCCCAGCTTCTCCATGACGAGCGGTCCCGGTGCCGACGCGCCAAACCGGTCGACGCCGATGATGCCCCCGTTGTGCCCGACATATTTCCACCAGCCCATCGTCGCGCCCGCTTCCACGGCTAACTTCGGCGTTCCCTCGGGCATCAGTTTGGCCTTGTACGCGTCATCCTGCTCGTCGTAGATCGCAAAGCTGGGCATGGAGACGACCGACGCCGCGATTCCCTCCGCCTTCAACTTCTCGGCGGCCTCCAGGATGAGCCAGACTTCGGAACCCGTGGCGATCAGGATGATGTCCTTGCCCGAATCATCGAGCGCATAGGCACCGCGCGGAACACCTTCGGCGATCTTATACTTCTCGGGATCGAGCACCGGCAGGTCTTGCCGCGAAAGCGCCATAAAGCAGGCCGTATGCCGCTCAAGCGCCAGACGCCAGCAAGCCGCCGTCTCATTCGCATCCGCCGGGCGGAAGTCTGTAAGCTGTGGAATGGCGCGCAGTGCCATTAGATGCTCAACTGGCTGGTGCGTCGGTCCATCCGCGCCCAGGCCGATGGAATCATGCGTAAAAATATAGAGGGAGTGCGATGACTGAAGCGCGCCCATGCGGATCGCCGAGCGGCAGTAATCCGAAAACGTGAAGAATGTCGAACCGAACGGGATCAGACCGCCATGCGCCGCGATGCCGTTGACCGCCGCCATCATGCCGAACTCGCGGACGCCGAAGAAGACGTTTCGGCCCGCCGGATCGAGGTGGAAGTTCTCCGATTTGGCGAAGATCGTCTTCGTGGAACTGGTCAGGTCGGCCGCGCCGCCAAACAGCTCCGGCACCACCTCTGCGATGGCGTTCATCACCTGCTGGCCGGCGTTGCGGGTGGCGATCGGCTTGGCGTCCGGGCCGCCGGGAAATACCGGCAGCTTCTTGTCCCAGCCCTCGGCCAGCTTCATTGATGTCGTGCGGTCGTATTCGGCAGCCTTCTCCGGATACGCTTTCGAGTACGCCTCGTAATTTGCTTGCCACTCCTGATGGACCTTTTTACCTTTTTCGACGAGACCACCCCAATTCTTACCCGCTTCCTCCGGCACGTAGAAGCTCTTGTCTTCCGGCCAGTTCAGGTTGCGCTTGGTCGCCTTCGTCGCCTCCGGGCCGAGCGCTTCGCCGTGGACGCCCTTCGTCCCGGCCTTTGGACTGCCGTAGCCGATCACCGTTCGTACCTTGATCATCGAAGGTCGCGTTACCTCGGCCTTGGCGGCCTGGATCGCTTCCGTCAAGGCGGCCAGATCATTGCCATCGGCAACACTCTGCACATGCCAGTGATAGGCTTCGAACCGTTTCATTACATCCTCGGTAAACGAGAGATCCGTCGGCCCATCGAGCGAGATGAGATTGTCATCGTAGAGCACGATCAGCTTGCCCAGTTTCAGCGTTCCAGCCAGCGAAGACGCTTCGTGCGAGATCCCCTCCATCAGGTCGCCGTCGCCGCAGAGCACGAAGGTGTGGTGGTCCACGGGCGTGTGATTCTCATGGTTGAAGACCGCCGCGAGATGCTTCTCGGCGATCGCCAGGCCCACCGCCTCGGCAAACCCCTGCCCCAAAGGTCCGGTCGTTACCTCGACCCCGGGTGTTTCGCCGTACTCCGGATGCCCCGGCGTATGCGATCCCCATTCGCGGAATTGCTCCAGCTGCTCCATCGGCAGATCGTAACCCGAAAGGTGAAGCGCGCCGTAGAGCAGCGCGGACGCATGGCCGTTCGACAGCACGAAACGGTCGCGATCCGACCACTTCGGGTCCGACGGATCGTGTTTCATAAACTTGTGAAACAGCAGATAGGCAATCGGCGCGCACCCGAGCGGAGCGCCGGGATGGCCGTTCTTGGCCTTCTCTACCTGATCGACGGCCAGAAAGCGCAGAGTATTGATGGAAAGCTGGTCAAGTTCATGCTGCTGATCGCTCATTCTCTTCCTTCTCCTGCCGCGCGGTGGACAACGGCTCTGGTAAAGCGTTCATGAATACGTCCGACAAGGCACTTACCTTCTCGCGCGCCGCAAGCCAGCGTTAGTGTACAAGGCCCGACAATTAGGATGCGTCCACAGGTCGAAAGAGAAGCCGCGACGACCTAGGCGCTCCTTAAAGCGACCTCCACGTTATGTCCCAGCCACCGATCGCCCTCGGGCCAATAGAGTGTAAAGATCAGCGTTCCCTGCTGCTCCGTCGCGGTCGGCAGATCGACAAACGATCCCGGATAGCCCACGGCTCGCGAATCCAGCCATAACTTCGTCACCCAATGAT
This sequence comes from uncultured Acidobacteriaceae bacterium, assembly GCA_964246805.1. GTDB lineage: Bacteria > Acidobacteriota > Terriglobia > Terriglobales > Acidobacteriaceae > Edaphobacter. Next base: position 11,168 of record CAXTRY010000021.1, on the reverse strand, counting down.
CGAACGTATAGTTGACCCGGAAAGGTTTTGGGTCGACGATCCGCAGTCGCAAGCCGGCAATCATCTCATGCACGGGTCGCGATGTCTGGTAGACCTCAATGCCGTTGGCGACGGCACGTTTGTCGGCTGGTGCCGCATACCGCTCCTCTACGACTGCAATCCGATCGAAGACGCGCCCGTCCACGACCGACCTCAGCAGCTTCAGGTACTCCGAATGCGCCCACACAAGCGGCTGCGCCGAGCCGGCCGACTTGCCCTTATACATACCCTCGGACGGCAGATCATCGTAGTCCCACACCTGCTCGGGCAGCATCCCACCGACGGAACTGAACCCTTCAAACGCTTTGATGAGCGGCTTGACGTCCTTGCCGGCGGCAAGCTCGAAGTGCGCCCGCTCTCCGCCCAGCAGCGGCCACGCGCGGCCTTGTCCCCAATGCTCATAGGGGCCGCCATCCTTCCGCTGCCCATAGCCGTCGTGATTGTAGCGCCGCCAACAAGGTCCGAACGGCGTTTCGATCTTGAGGCAATGGTCCACCACCTTCAATGAATCGAGGATGAGCGGATCGTCCGCCCGGCGTATGCCGTACCGCACCAATTCCAGAAAGCCCGCGTCGATCACCGCTCGTGCTTCAAATTCGTACTTCTCTCCCGGTTCGCGATTGGCCAGGTGAATCGAGCCCAATGGAATCTGCGGATTATGGAAGGGATCGCCCGGATAGGGTGGCCGGATACGCATATAGTGCCGCTTCACCTCCGGCAGCAGCACCCCGTCACCAGTCGTCGTCCAGGCGTCCAGATTCGCCTCAATCCAGTCCGCATAGCTCTCCAGAAATTCGCCAAGTTCGATCGCCTGGTGAGCCCGTGCAATATCCGCCGCGCAGAGCAGGCCCGCAATCACCGCCGCCAGCGTCGAAGGAGAGTAGCCCGCGTTCTCTTCCCAGCGCTCCTGCTGCGTAACCGGCGCGAACCGCACCAGGAAACCCGCCGCCGCCGCCACGAACGAGAACACATCGAACTGCCCGAGTCCATCCAGCTTCCAGAGCCGCCACGCCAGAATGATCGGGAACGCGACTTCGTCCAGCTGGATACCCGTCCAGTACGGCGTTCCGTCGACCCAGAAGTTCTGCGCGAAGCTGCCGTCCGGCCGCTGCGTACAGGCCAGATACACCAGCGCCCGCCGCGCCGTCTCAATCCGCCCGCAGGCCAGCAGCGCCGAGGCCGACTGCACCATATCGCGCGTCCATACCAGGTGATAGCCGCCAAGGTCGTCATCCGACTTCGACGCTCCCCACGGCACGGACGCCGACGCGATAAATGCGCCGGAGAACGTCTTGTCTTCATGCGTCAGCACGATGCGATGGCTTATCCGCATCAGCCATCCCCTATCGGTCGAGGCGGCCGCCAACTCCTTCGGCGCGGGTGCTCGATGCCACTGCACGATGCATCGCGCCAGATGGTCGGCATAGGGCGTCGAAAGCGTCTGCAGCAGCCCCGCCAGCGCGGCATGATGTCCGTCGCCGAACGCGATGGCGATCGTGAACTCCCGGTTCTTCGCCACGTCGATCTCGCCCATGATCGCGATGTTGCCGTCGAGCGCCTGGCCGAATTGCCAGTCCATCTTCATGTTGCTCGACAAATCCTGATACCCGTCGCTCGTCCCCACATACCCGCAGGAAGACCGCGTAAAGCCGCAGTCCGCGCCCATCGCCAGCGAAGTATTGCCCTTCCAGGCTAAAATCGCTCGTTGTCCGGCCACCTCAATCGAACGCGCCGAGTTCCCCGCGCCACCACCGTTCAAGTGCGGCGCCAGCAGCGGATAGCACTTTAGCCGGGAAAGCAACTCTTCTTCACCCGTAATCTTCACATTCATCAGCACTACCGGGTGGTGTGGATCGCTGATAAACTCCTTCGTCACGGTATAACGCCCCATCGGGTCGGTCGCCGTCACTCGCACGCAAGGCGCGTCCTCGTCGATATAGTGAAAGTCATAAGTGAACGTCCGCTTCTCTTCCTGGAAGAACGTCTCCCCATCAGTAAAGAGCAGCTCCATGTCGCGCGTCTGCGGCCGGTCGATGGTCGGATAATAAATCTCATTCAACGTGCCATGCGACAGCGTGAACCACACCCGGCTCGACGCGGCGTAGGCGGTGGAGACGGCATCCTTGCGGCTGGAGGTCCAGCGCGGTTCCAGACCAGGCGCGCCAAAGGCACAACCCTGATCGTCCAGCCAACGGTAAGAAGCTGCAAGATCGCTCATCTGTCGTATTACACCCTAAGTGTGGCCCAAGCGCATTCACAAAGCTGTAAATACCGTCCGGGCATTCCTTTGCACTTCTATTCCGGCATTGCACCGCCCGGCACCAAGACGGCATCCAATCCGTTGAACGCAACACACCTCAGGAGACAATCACGTGGCCTTTGAACTTCCTCCCCTCCCCTACGATTACGCGGCGCTTGAGCCTCACATCGACGAAGCGACCATGAAGCTCCACCACGACAAACACCACCAGACGTATGTCACCAACCTGAACGGCGCCATCGAGAAACACCCCGAGCTTGGCTCGAAGACGCCCGAGGATCTGCTCAAGGAACTCGCCAGCCTTCCTCAAGACATCAGCAAAGTCGTGCAGAACAACGGCGGCGGCCATGTAAACCACACCATGTTCTGGCAGATCATGAAGCCGAATGGCGGCGGCGAGCCCTCCGGCAATATCGCCACGCAGATCGACGCCGACTTCGGCTCCTTTGAGGAGTTCAAGAAGCTCTTCAACGAGACCACCGCCAAGCAGTTCGGCTCCGGCTGGGGCTGGCTGGTGTTTAAGGGCGGCAAGCTCGAAGTCATCACCACGTCCAACCAGGACAATCCGCTCTCGCAGGGCCTCTACCCCATCCTCGGCAACGACGTCTGGGAGCACGCCTACTATCTCAAGTACCAGAATAAGCGCCCCGACTACCTCGCCGCCTGGTGGAACACCGTCAACTGGGAAGAAATCAGTAAGCGCTTTGCGACCGCGCAAAAATAAGCTGATCGCCAAAACTGTCAGCCGATCGCTTAACAATAAAATGGCTGGATGCCTTCCAAGGCGTCCAGCCGTTTTCCATCTGTCCGCTCTTGCTTTTCTGGTTGTCGATCTCGAAGAAAACCTGCGTTTGCGCTCACAAGACGCTACGCTCACTCAAAGAAATCCTCGTCCACTTTCTTGATGTAGAGCGTCTCTTCGATCCGGCAGCCCACATTGTGCCGAATCATAAGACGCGTGAGTTGCTCTCCATCGATAAGCACAATCCTCTTGCTGAGAAACTCAGCCGTCTCCTTGGCCGAAGGAGAAAAGTAAGAAGTCGTCACGAATAGACCCTTGGCAGCCTTATGCCGATCTAAACTCCCAAAGAAATCCCGGATGGCACCCGCGCCAATGCTGTTGGAGACTTGATAACGCTTTGCCTGCACATAGACACGATCCAGTCCAAGAGCATCCTGGTCGATCACACCGTCCACGCCATCGTCACCGGAATGACCGAGTGCGCGTCCCGCATCTGCTCTCGAACCTCCATATCCCATGCCCAGGAGCAAACTAACGATGAGTCTTTCGAAGAACTCAGGTGGAGCCGCGCAAATGCGATTCAGCAGGTCTTGCGAGAGTGCCGCTTCGATCTGAGCCCACGCCATCCTCATCGCTTCGTCGGGCGTTTGTTTGTCACCATCGTTGATGCTAGTCACTATGTTTACTGATGGATCGGAGACCTTGGCGCTGCGATCTTTGAAGTTCCGAAATTCCGCAAACTGCAGTAAGGACCTGTTGTTTATAGTCTCTGGATTGCTCTTGAGCATTTCAAGACCACGCTGCGTAATCTTGAAATGACCCCGTCGAGAACTTTCAACCAATCCCGCTTTATCCAGGTAAGACTTGGCCCAGCCGACACGATTCGCGAAGCTAGCCTGCCTTCCCGAAGGTAAAAGATGGGCTCGCTCCTCTAAACTAAGCCCGAATTTATCGGGCAGTTCGGCAACCACACTACCTATTTTGACTTCACCGGAAGAGGCACGCTGAAGAACCGGCAGCATGAGGGCTTGGTAGTCGGGAATAGCCATCGGTCGAGTCTACCGCAGACTGATCCCCGACAAACAAGCTCCTTACTCCAGCGTAGACCCGCCCCGATTCCCCTTCGGCCGCCGGTTCGACTGCAACACCTTCTTCCGCATCCGCAGCGATTTCGGCGTCACCTCCACCAGCTCATCGTCCGCGATGAACTCGATGGACTGCTCGAGCGTCAACACCTTGAACGGCACCAGCCGCAGCGCGTCGTCCGAGCCCGAAGCCCGCATATTCGTCAGCTTCTTCTCGCGCACCGCGTTCACGTCGAGGTCGTTGTCGCGCGAGTGCTCGCCCACTAGCATTCCCTCGTACACCTCGACGCCGTCGCCGATGAAGAGAATGCCCCGCTGCTGCACCCCGTCCAGCGCATAAGTGGTCGTCACGCCCTGCCGGTCGGAGATCAGCGCGCCCGAAGGCCGCTGCGGGATCTCCCCCTGGTACGGGATGTATTCCCCGGCAATGGAGTTCATCACGATCGTGCCGCGCGTCTCCGTCAGCATCTCGTTGCGCAGCCCGATCAGACCGCGTGACGGCACCTTGAACTCCATGCGAACGCGCCCCGACCCGTGATTGGCCATCTTCGCCATCTCGCCTTTTCTCGGCCCCAGCCGTTCAATCACCGTGCCGACGAAGCTCTCCGGCACGTCGATGGTAAGAATTTCCGACGGCTCGAAGAGCGCGCCGTCGATGCGCTTGGTCACGATGGTCGGACGCGACACCATCAGCTCAAAGCCCTCGCGCCGCATCATCTCGATCAACACGGAAAGCTGCAACTCGCCGCGCCCCAGCACCTTGAAGTTATCCGGCGTTCCGGTATCTTCCAGCCGAATGGAGACGTTCGTCAGCAATTCTTTTTCGAGCCGCTCCTTAATGTTGCGCGACGTGACGAACTTGCCCTCGCGTCCGGCGAACGGTCCATTGTTGACCGAAAAAACGATGGCGATCGTCGGCTCGTCGATCTTGATCGGCGGCAGCGGCTTTGGGTCTTCAAGCGCACAGAAGCTTTCGCCGATCGTGATCCCCGGAATACCGGCAACCGCAACGATATCGCCTACCTCGGTCTCGGACGTATCCTCGCGCTTCAACCCGTTGAAGGTAAACAGCTTCGTCACCTTGACCGGCATCAGCGATCCGTCCAGCTTCGATAGATTGACTTCCTGCCCAATCTTTAAGGTGCCGTTGAAGACGCGCGCAATCGCCAGCCGCCCCAGATAGTCCGAGTAATCGAGGTTCGTTACCAGCACCTGCAGGTCGCCGTCCGAGGTGCCCTTCGCCGGGGGAATCGTCTTGAAGATCAACTCGAAGAGCGGCTGCAAATCCGTTCCGGGAACCGCGAGGTCCATCGTCGCCGTGCCCGCCTTCCCATTCGTATAAATGATGGGAAACTCCAGCACCTCCTCGTCCGCGTCGAGATCGATGAACAGGTCATAGACCTCGTTCACCACCTCCTGCGGACGCGCGTCGGGCCGGTCGATCTTGTTGATGACCAGGATCGGGGTCAGCTTGGCCTCAAGCGCCTTCGAGAGCACGTAGCGCGTTTGCGGCAGCGGCCCCTCCGACGCATCGACCAGCAACACGACGCCGTCCACCATCTTGAGCGCGCGCTCCACCTCGCCGCCGAAGTCCGCGTGACCCGGCGTATCGACGATGTTGATCTTGGAATCGTGATACTGGATCGCCGTATTCTTGGCGAGAATGGTAATGCCGCGCTCTTTTTCGAGATCGTTCGAGTCCATTACGCGTTCGGCGACAGCTTCATTCGAGCGGAACGTGCCGGATTGGCGTAGCATGGCATCCACGAGCGTTGTCTTACCATGGTCGACGTGGGCGATAATAGCGATATTGCGGATGGCTTGCGCTGTTGAGGCGGCCGTGGAGGGGACAGCGGTCTGGGTACTCACTTCGAGGATCGTCCTATTCTGTAGAGAAGGGTGCGCGCTTCCGGGCAGATGCCGGACGTAAAATATGCGTCGCTTTCAGTCTACCGCATGGCGTAGTGCTCCCGTCTGAATGTGTCTTCCGGGCGATCCCCTAAAATGCGTCTATGAGACTTTCGCTCCTCTTGCCGATACTTCTGGTATTCGGGAACCTAAGTGTTCAGGGGCAGGAGCCCGCCTACTCCAGGCGCAACACCTTCAGTGTGTTCACGGCATACTCCAACACGTCCAGCCATCTCGTCCTCGGGATTGCCCGAAACCGCCGCCTGACAGAGTTGGGCCTTACGTACTCCCGGCGGCTGCTGCATACGCACTATGCGGATTGGAACTACGATCTCGATTTCCATCCCATGCGCGTGATTGAAGACCCGACCATCCTGGGCAGACTGCAGTCGATCAACGGCAAGCCCGTTACCTCGCCACCGGCCTTCCAGCAGCCGATCCTGCAAGCCTGCACGTCGGGTGTTTTTACGACCGTCTTCATTCTTCCAAACGCTCCATCGATCACCTTGATCGACTCCATTCAGTGCGGTACACGATGGACCTATGCGGGCGGCGTCAGTCCGCTGGGGCAACGAGTCAACTTCTTGCCCCGCAAGCGTCTCCAGCCCTTTATCTTCGGCAATGGCGGGTTTGCCGCGTCGAATCGTGATATTCCTGTAACCGCATCTTCGCGCTTCAACTTCACCTTCGAGTGCGGGGCCGGTGTTCAGTGGTTTAAAAATCATCATGACGCATGGGCCCTGGAATATCATCTCCACCACCTCTCGAATGACTTCCTCGGTGATCTCAACCCGGGGATCGATAATCAGATTGTGCGCGTTTCGTATTCTTTCGGCAGGTAAGTTCTCGGGCGCGAATGGGGTCGACTGAGCAGTTATCTTTTGTCCCGCCTCCCCCACCCGCTATACTCAGGCATCTCCATGCAACCAGCCGCCTCCAGACAGCCCAACCAACTCGACCACGCCGCGCTCCAGAACTATTTGCTGGACCACGCCTACGACGAGATGTTCGCCGGGCCCGAGCAGCTGCACGACCACTATGGCCCGTTGCTCGACCACTTCTCCGCCCTCTCCGGCGACGAGCTCCAGCGCCGCAAGCAGGCCGCCGACCTCTCCTTCCTCAATCAAGGCATCACCTTCACCGTCTACGGCCGGTCGGAAGGCACCGAGAAGATCTTCCCCTACGATCTCCTGCCACGCATCATTACCGCCGCCGAATGGGAGAAAGTCGAGCGCGGCCTCACCCAGCGCATCACCGCCCTCAACCTCTTCCTTAAGGACATCTACAACGAAGGCCGCATCCTCAAGGACGGCATCGTTCCCCGCGACGTCGTCTATACCTGCAAGCAGTTTCGCCGCCAGATGGTCGGCCTGCAGGTGCCGCGCAACGTCTATATCGCCATCTGCGGCACGGACCTGATCCGGCTTGAAAACGGCGAGTTCGTCGTCCTCGAAGACAACCTCCGCGTCCCCTCCGGCGTGAGCTACATGTTAACCAATCGGCGCGTGATGAAGCGCATCTTCCCGCAGCTCTTCCGCTCCTACAACGTCCGCCCCATCGAGCAGTACACCCAGCTCCTGCTCGGGACGTTACGCTCCTTGGCGCCCGAAGGCCGCCCCGAGCCGAATATCGTCCTGCTCTCCCCCGGCGTCTTTAACTCCGCCTACTTCGAGCACGCCTATCTCGCCCGCCAGATGGGCATCGAGCTGGTCGAAGGCCGCGACATGGTCACGCACGACAACATCGTCTACATGCGCACCACCAGCGGCCTCCGCCGCGTCGACGTCATCTACCGCCGGGTCGACGACGACTTCATCGATCCGCTCTCCTTCCGCGGCGACTCCATCCTCGGCGCGGCCGGCCTCTTCAACGCCTACCGCGCCGGCAACGTCACGCTCGCCAACGCTTTCGGCACCGGCGTCGCCGACGATAAGGCCCTGTACGCCTACGTCCCCGACATCATCCGCTACTACCTGACCGAAGAGCCCGTCCTTCACAACGTCGAAACCTACCTCATGTCGCGTCCCAAGGAGCGCGCCTACGCCCTCGCCAATCTCGACAAACTCGTCGTCAAGGCTGTCGGCGAATCCGGCGGCTACGGCATGCTCATCGGCCCGCAATCCACCGCCGCCGAGCGCGCCGAGTTCGCCGCCAAGATCGAGGCCGATCCCCGCAACTACATCGCCCAGCCCACCATCTCCTTTTCAAGAGCGCCATGTCTAATAGGGGACACTTTGGAGCCCCGCCACGTCGACCTCCGCCCCTACGTCCTCTACGGCGACAAGGTCACCATCGTCCCCGGCGGCCTCACCCGCGTCGCCCTCAAACGCGGCTCCCTCGTCGTCAACTCCAGCCAGGGCGGCGGCAGCAAAGACACCTGGGTCCTGAGCCAATAGTTGCGTTCGCCCCAAGATGTTGCGGAAACAGTGTAGGACTAGCTGCTGGAAGAGGAGGTGCGCGGAAATGCAGACTGGACCTCCGCGGACAACGCTGTACTTTCGTCACAGCGTTTTGGCAAAACGTCCCAATCTCAAGTTGGACTGGTGTCTTGAGGTACTGGACAGTCCTGTCTTTGCAGCTGTCCAACGTGACGGGCGTATGCGTTTCTGGGGCTATCCCGAAGAGCTTGGCGGCAAGGCGCTGCGAGTTGTTACTCTTGAAGACGGATACACGATCCACAACGCCTTTCCCGATAGCAGCTTTCCAAGGAGGACCGTATGAAGCTTCATTATTACCCCGACACCGATTCGCTGTATATCGATCTCTCTCCCGCTCCGAGTGTCTCTTCAACGGAGGTCTCGGACGACCTCGTGATCGACTACGGAGAAGATGGCAGAGTGGTTGGTCTCGATATACAACATGCTTCGCTGCACATGGACCTTACCAGCGTTGACTTGGAACACCTCCCGCTCTCCGCATAGTCCCTTTGGATCAGGTGATAAATGACCAAACCTAAGCTGGAGTTCGCCTCAACAAAGAAAATCGACCAGCTGCACAAGGAAATCTCTGAGATTATGTGGCAAATAGCCTCCATGATGAAAGAACCGGATGAATCGGAGGAGGAATGGCTTCAGTACGCCTTTGTTTCAGACGAATCCCGCCTGATCGAGTTCCTTTTCGAGGAATCGGAAGTCCTTGAACTCCGCGACAGGTTAAAACTTCCAACACTGGATTGGCGCGACTTGTTTATAGATGTGGCCTTGGCACTCCGGCACAAGCGAGCCTAATCCAGTAAGGAGACCCCATGCTGTCCCGCGTAGCCGATTCTCTCTACTGGATGTCCCGCTACCTCGAGCGCGCCGAGCACACCACGCGCCTGCTCGAAGTCAACCTCAACCTCATGCTCGACGAGTCGGCCGCCAACGCCGAGCGCCGCTGGCAGCGCGTCCTGCTCGCCCTCGGCAGCCCCAAGGGCGTCGCCTGGGAGGGCGACCCCTACGCGCTTGTTTATACCCTCACCTTCGACACCGAGTACAAAGGCTCCATTCTCGCGTGCATCATCGGCGCGCGCGAGAACGCCCGCCACGTCCGCGAACAGATCTCCACCGAGCAGTGGGACCGCCTCAACCGGCTCTTCCTCCACGTCACCCGCCCCAGCGTCGAGGCCGCCATCCGCGCCGAATCCCTCATGACCGGCAACGAGCGCACCGCCGAGTTCCTCGCCCAGGTCATGGAGGCCGTCCACCAGTTCCAGGGTGTCACCGACTCCACCATGAGCCACGGCGAGGGCTGGCAGTTCATCCAGGTCGGCCGCTACATCGAGCGCGCCTCCGCCACCGCCATGCTCCTCGAGGCCTACCACGAGGACCTCTGGTCACACCCCGACCGCATTCCCGAGGCCAACGAATACCTCAGTTGGATGGGCCTCCTCCGCTCCGCCACCGCCTTCGAAGCCTATTGCAAGGTGTACACCGCCGACCTTACCCCCGAGCAAATTCTCGAGTTCCTGCTGCTAGACCCTGACTTTCCGCACTCGCTCCGCTTCTCGATCGACGGCCTCCAACACGCTCTCGAAGCTATCCACGGCGAGGCCGGCAAAAGTCGTGCCGAGCCCCTCCGTCGCCTGGCTGGACGCCTCCAGGCATCGCTCAGCTATTCGAGCGTGGACGACATCCTCAACGAAGATATAGTGGCTTATCTCCGAGCTATCCAGCACCAATGCAAAGAAATCCACGACACCATCTACGAACTCTATGTCGACTACTCCATCCAAACCGCCCTCGCCGGCTGAAAGCACAACCGATCCAACGAACTGGCCGCCAACTCTCAGGGCCAAAGGCCCGACAACATATCAGCCTAGGCCGAAGGCCTAGGTAGGACGGAATCGACCTAGGGGCTGAAGGCCCGACATATAGCCGCCCCAAGAGGAGCCCCATGTACTACTCCATCCGTCACTTGACCAAGTTCCTCTACAGCAACCCGGTAAGCGAGTCCATGATGGAGACGCGCATGCACCCCCGCAGCGACCAGAACCAGCGCTGCCTCACCTTTCATCTCTCCGTCAGCCCGCGCTGCCGCGTCTTCTCCTTCCGCGACCACCTAGCCAACCACGTCCATCACTTCGACATTCCCAGCCAGCACGGCCAGCTTGTCATCGTCGCCGAGTCGCTTGTCGATATGCAGCCCTGGGGCGGCGTCCCCTCGTTCCTCGCCCCCGATGCCTGGGCCGAGTTGGACACCTTCGTCGAGCAGGGCGACTACTGGGAGATGCTCGCCCCCTCCGAGTTCGCCAAACCAACCGCACTCCTCGACGAACTCGCCGCCAAGCTCGACGTGCGCCGCCGCGACGATCCTCTCATGGTCCTCCACCAGCTTAATCAGCAAATATACGATTACTTCGACTACAAGCCCAAATCCACCAACGTCGACTCTCCTATAGACGTCGCCCTCAACAGCAAACAGGGCGTCTGCCAGGACTTCTCCCACATCATGATCGCGCTCGTCCGCGCCAAGCTGCGCATCCCCTGCCGCTACGTCTCGGGCTATCTGTATCATGGCGACCGCTTTAGGGATCGCTCCGCCAGCTCCGCCACCCATGCCTGGATCGAGGCCCTGCTCCCGCAGCTTGGCTGGGTCGGTTTCGATCCCACCAACCTCCTCGTCGCCGGCGACCGCCATATCCGCACCGCCATCG
>CAXTRY010000020.1:0-36409 GCA_964246805.1 uncultured Acidobacteriaceae bacterium | reverse complement strand
CGTTGATGGCAAAGCCGGCGGCGAGCGCGAGGGCGGGTGGGGTGGCCATGCCGGATTCGGCGAGGTAGTGAAGCAACGAGGCATGGTCTTCGTAGAGGGTGCGGAGGGACTGCTCCATCTCGGACAAGGTGCGGTCGAGGATAGTGCGGAGAATGCGGTGCTGCTCGTCGGCGAAGAGCGAGGCGAGAGAGTAGGCGATAGGCTCGGCGTTGGGGCTGCCGGAGTCGGCGAAAAAGCTGTCGATGAGGCGGATGGCCTCGGGCAGGTTGGCGCGGCGAATGGCGGCGCGAACGCCGGCGGTGAAGGTGGCGAAAGCGGGGTAGTGCTCGGGAGTGCAGCGTTTGACGGCGGCGGATAGGTTCTGATCGCCGAGGTGGAGGACGGCGAAGCAGAACTCTTCGGTCTCCTCCGTGATGCGTGAGCGGATATGGGCGCGGCCGAGGGCGACCTTGCCGCGGCCTGAAGCGAAGACCTCATGGAGATCACGGCGTAGGTCGTAGCAGAAGAGCTCGCCGTGCTCGGGGTAGTTGCGGAAGACCGAGGAGATGGCGTAGTGCGCGCCGACCTGTTCGAGACCGATCTTCATGCCGGTGACGTAGCGGCGGTAGACCTCGGCTCCGTCGCCAATCTCTGGGACGTTGGATTTAGCGCGGGCGAGAATAGCGAGGAACCCGGCTTCGAGGGCTTCGCCGGTGTTCTCTTCGGCGCCATGGAAGAGCTTGGCGGCGAGTTGGAGGACGCGGCCGGCGTAGGCGATGATCTGGGCGGTCTCGATGCCGGAGATTTCGTCGAAGAACCAGCCGCAGGAGGTGTACATGAGCTGGGTGTGGCGTTGGAGTTCGAGGAGTTCAAGCACCGTGGTACGCTCGGCGGGGCTTAGGTCGTGAGTGGCGTGCTCCTCGAAGAAGTGGGCGATATTGCCGGGTGAGCGATCGAGAACGACCGAGATGTAGGCGTCGCGGGCGGCCCATAGATCTTTGAGGAACGGTTGGGCGAGGGATTCGGCGAGGGGCGCGGTGGCGTCGCGAAGGTAATCGAGAGCTTCGCGGAGAGGCTTGCGCCACTCCTGGTTCCATCCGGGCTTGCCGCCATTGCAGCCGCAGTTCGAGCGCCAGCGTTCGACGCCGTGGAAGCAGGACCAGGAGGTGTTCTCGGCGACCTCGGCTTCCCAAGCGGGCGGAAAGCGTTCGAGGAACTCGCCATAGTTGGTGAGGGTAGCCTGCCGGCCTTCGTCGATCCAGTGCATGGCGTAAGACAGAGCCATCTCACCATGCTTGTGGTGGTGGCCATAGGATTCACCGTCGGTGGCGACATGGGAGAGTTGGGCGGTATCGGTCTCGCCGGGGGTTGGTACGTGGAAGCCGCGCAAGAGGCGGCCGCCGAACTCTTCGCCGCTGTTGAGCAGGCCTTCAAAGGCGATGGCGCGGGAGCCTGGGCCATCATAAAAGAAGACGGCGATCGAGCGGCCTTCTTCGAGCTGGACGGTGTAGGGGTGGGTGGGGTCGCAGGTGGCGTTCGGGGTTTCGGTCCAGGGCGCTGGGACCAGAGGGCCGGCGTCTGTGCCGCGGCGTTCGATGCCATCCCACGAGGTAAGTTTGCGGACACGGGCGCATTGAACCGGCGCAAGTATGGTGAAGAGGATGCCTTCGCGGGCGAGAAGGTCGAGCACGGCGCGGTTGACGGCGGTTTCGGCGAGCCACATGCCCTCGGGACGGCGGCCGAAACGATGCTCGAAGTCCGCGATGCCCCAGCGGATCTGGGTGAGGGCGTCGCGCTCGTTGGCGAGCGGCATGATGATGTGGTTGTAGACCTGAGCGATCGCCGAACCGTGGCCGGAATAGCGGGCAATGGAGATCTTGTCCGCGTCTAGGATCATGCGGTAAGTGCGAGGGGCTTTCTCGGCGAGCCAGGAGAGCAAGGTTGGGCCGAAGTTGAAGCTCATCCGGCCGTAATTATTGACGATACGGATGATCTTGTCTTGCTTGTCGGTGATGCGGGAGGCCCCGTTGGGGGCATAGCACTCGGCTGTAATGCGGTCGTTCCAGTCGTGATAGGGCGCGGCGGAGTCCTGGACTTCTACGGTTTCGAGCCAGGGGTTTTCGCGGGGTGGCTGGTAAAAGTGGCCGTGAACGCAGACGAACCGTGGGATGTCCGTCGTGGTCGGCTGCGGCGCGTCTTGGGCTGCGGACGTTCGTCGGCGGGAGGGCTTGGGCCGGGGGTCTTGCTCGGGCGTCATGAATATAAGAGTAATCTCTGCCGGGACGCAATTAGTTCACAGTTTGTTATAACTTGAGTTATAATTCTAGTATGGAACTCAAGGTCCGTAAAATTGGAAATGGCTATGGTGTGCTCTTCCCCAAGCAACTCATGGAGGAGATGCACGTGACGGAAAACTCAGTATTGCAGGTGCAGAAGGTGGGCGAGGTGCATGAGATTTTTCCGCATGACGCCGAGTTCGCCGCCGCGCTCAAGGTATTTCGAGACACCGAATACCGGCACGCTAACAGCTATCGTGAACTAGCCAAGTAAGTATGCGCTATTTGACAATCGCCATGGTGAAGGCGATTCACTCCGAACTCATCCACCGCTATGGTGGAAGCTACGGGCTGCGCGATGCCGGACTTCTGGAGTCGGCTCTTGCCCGGCCTGAGCAGATAATGCACCATCAAGCGGTGGCCGGCGTAGGGCGACTCGCGGCCCCGCTAGGATGGGGTTTGATCAAGAATCATGCGTTTGTCGACGGCAACAAACGGATCGGTCTTGCGGCCATGGTGACCATGCTTGGCCGAAACGGGTACGGGTTCAAGTGCTCCGAGGCCGAGGAGACGGCGATGGTGCTAAGGGCGGCGGCGAGTGAGATCGACGAGGGGACGTGGACGGCCTGGGTGGAGCGGAGCGTTGGGCCGCTTTAACTCGCTTTGTGGCTTGGCAGTGTCAGAGTTTAAAAGAGTTACGGGCTTTAGGTCGCCGGGTAGATAGAGCGGGTGGCTGGGTGTGCCGTCGAGACACAGCTTGAAGGCGTGCAGCGCGTATCCCCGCCTCAGCAGCATGGCTTGTACGGCGGCTCCGCGTTCCCGCAGCTTCGCGTGGGGTTTACCGTAGGCGAGCACGATGAGGTCAGCCCGCGCGGCCATCTCCAAAATGTGGCGATCATTGTCGGGACCGACGGGGTCGGCGACTTCGAGGAGCTGCTTCTGATCGGTGACGCGGTAGGCGAAAGTGTTGCCGATGAACATCGCGCCGTAGCCCCAGGCGCGGGCGTAGCGCTGGCACTTGGCGATGGTGGGGTCGTCGACCTCGGTGTCGGCGGTCGAAGGATTCATCAGGACGAAGAGGACCGCCGGTTTGGCCGCGTCCCAAACGCGATGGAGGACATAGCGGTATTCGTGGCGGTCGCCACCGAAGACGGCTCGGCTGACAACGTCGCTCGATAGTTTGAGGCGGACTTTGCCGCCGGGGTCGTGGTGGGTCATTCCCGCGAGTGTATCGTCTCAGGTTTAGTTCCGGCGCTTGGAAGGGTACAACCGCTCTACGTATACTGGGCACTCGTTATGTTCAGGGAGGATCGATTGCTCGACGTTCATCCGCCGCACGAGAAGATACATGGCTTAAGGACTTTCTGCTGCATCTGTTGACGATAACGATCGGATTGCTGATCGCGCTCGGCCTTGAAGGTTGCGTCGAGCGAATCCATCAGCATCACCTGCGCGATGAAGCCGACCGCAACCTGATGCAGGAGATTCGCGATAATGAGCATGAGGTGGAAGTCACACGAGCCGCAGGGCGCGTCGAACAGAAGAATCTGATCGAAGTGATGAAGTTCCTGCAAGCGCGAGCCGAAGGTAAAGTGTACGACGTTCACAACATCTCGCTTGGCTATACTCTCGGGACCCTCAGCGATGCCAGTTGGAGAACGGCAACGGCCACGGGGTCGCTTAACTACATGGTATATTCACGGGTCCAACAGTTTGCGACTGCTTACCAGGTTCAAGACACCTTCGCGCGCTTGCAACAGCAGACGCTGGATCATTTTCTGCTTCTTCAATCTTACGTCGCCTATGGCTTCGACCCAGAGAAGGTCACTTCCGAAACAGCGAAGACGGCCTCCCAAGATGTGCTCAGGACGCTTTCCGATCTCCATACGATGGACGATATCGGCGAAGGGCTTCGGCAAACCTACGAGAAGGCTTTGACGGGAAGCGTTCATAAGTAACATCCCCCGAGCGTCGATCTAAACAATGAACGGGGTTTTGCCGGCCGCCAAGTCGCAGGCGCGCCACAGATACCAACTGGCGACTGACCTCCGGGACCGCCAGCGTTCGGCGCGCTTCTCGATCAGTTCGGGCGCGGCGAGTAGGTCCGGGGTGACCTTCTGCGTGGGCTTGAGGCCAAGGAAGGTGAGGGCGAAGCCTTTGCGGATGGCGTAGTCGCCGACCGGGAGGACGTCGGGGCGGCCGAGGTGAAAAATGAGGAGCATCTCTACTGTCCAGCGGCCGATACCGCGCACCGCCGTCAGGTGCTCGATGATGGCATCGTCCGACATGCGGCGGATGCGGGCAAGCGTCGGAACGGTGCCGTCGAGGGTCCTGGCGGCGAGGTCGCGGAGGGCGAGGGTCTTGTTGTGCGAGAGGCCGGCGGCGCGGAGTTGTTCGTTGGGGCAGTCCAGCAGATGCTGAGCGTTGAAGTGGTTGCCGATGCCGCAGACAGGATGGAAGCCTTCGAGCAAGCGGTTGTGGATGGCGGCGGCGGCCTTGCCGTGAATCTGTTGATAGAGGATAGAACGGACAAGGGCTTCGAAGGGAGATTGCATCTTGGGCAAGCGGAGGGTAAAAGGCCCGGCGCGGGTGATGAGCTTGCCGAGCTTCGGGTCGGCGGCGGCTAACTGGGCGAGGGCTTGGGGAATATCGTAACGCGGGGGTCGCGTGGCGGCGGGGAGCATAAGGAACACGGTAGCAGGCGCTTTGAGTACGCGGGTTCCGAGAGCTCCGCGAATATCGCACATCGCAGTCTGTGGCGGATGTAGCCAGTTCCCGATAAAGTCGGTTGTTCGACAGAGTTGCAATACGCTACCTAGGGCAGAGAAGGCTAGTGGATACGAGATATGGTATGGCTGATGGAACAAAGTTCCCACGTATGGCGGAAGGACTGTAAAAAGTACACATGTTGTTAGCGGCGGTATTGGAAAGTTCAACCGACTGCTATACTCTGGGTTTCTCAGCACGATAAAGAGCGCAGGCGATAGAAGATGCGCTGAGACACCGATTCGAGAGAGTACCGGGAGCGAGGGACATACCCCTGACGGGTACCCGCACATCGCCCCCGGGGACACAGGGAAGCAGGAACGCACCTATGGCGCAAGTATTTGACCGCAGTTCGAACGCGTTGGCTCGGATGAGCCTGGTCTTGACGGGTCTGATCGTCATCGCGGTCGGCGTTGCCTTGAACTCGCTACAACGCTCGCCGTGGGTGACGCGGCAGGGACAGCGGCCGGATCAACCCATTCCGTTCAGCCATAAGCACCATACGGTGGGGTTGGGTTTGCAGTGCCAGTATTGCCATACATCCGTGGAGAAGTCGGCTTATGCGGGCATTCCCCCCACAAAGACATGTATCAACTGCCATGCGCAGATATGGACCAATGCGGAGCTGTTGGAGCCGGTGCGGCAGAGCTGGGCGACGGGCGCTTCGATTCAATGGATCAAGGTCCACGATCTACCGGATTATGTGTATTTCAATCACGCCATCCATGTGAACAAGGGTATTGGGTGCGCAAGTTGCCATGGCCGCGTTGATGAAATGCCGCTGATGTATATGCAGAACACCCTCCAGATGGAGTGGTGCCTGAACTGCCATCGCAATCCGGCGGTCAATCTACGGCCGACCAGTGAGATTTACAACATGGCATGGGCGGGCGCTTCGAGCGATAAGCCGGTCTGGTGCACGGACACAGGCAAGGGTGGAGCATCGGGCATGGCCGTTCCCACGGCGCAGCAGGTCAACTGCACGACCAATGACCCCAGCGGCACGGGGCCTGAACTGGCCATGATGCAAGTGGCTCCGGGCAGTGGGCGGGGACAGGCGGGTTCGCACTCGGGAGATGGAATGCAGCAGATACCGACAGCGGGCAGCGCGCAGACTGTAAGCGATGGGTCGCCGGTGGCGATGCAGATTCCTCCGAGCTATCAGAAGTTCACCAGTCAGGTGGAACTCGGTAGATACCTGACCGCTAAGTATCACATTCGCGGAGCCAATGAGCTTTCGAGCTGCGAGACATGCCACCGATGAAGACGACGAGTGAGACAGGAATAGGCGACGCGATGGTCGAGCAAGAAAAGACGCTGGCGGCAACTCCGGTGATTGTGACAAAAATTGGCAAAGCCAAGATGACGCTTGCCGAAGTGCAACGCAAGCTCGACGGGACGACGGGGCGGCGCTTCTGGAAAAATCTTGACGAGCTGTCGGATGACCCGGGCTTTCAGGAGATGATGGCGGAAGAGTTTCCTCGGCAAGCCGGCGCGGGCGAGTGGGTCGACCCGATTAGCCGTCGCGGCTTCATGAAGGTGATGGGCGCGTCCTTCGCGCTGGCCGGATTGGCGGGATGCACCAAACAGCCCGACGAGACGATTTACCCTTATATTAAGCAGCCCGAGGATCTGGTTCTCGGCAAGCCGATGTATTTCTCCACCGCTTACCCATTCCCGACCGGCGCGGTGCCAGTATTGGTAAAGTCGGATGCCTTCCGGCCCATCAAGATTGAAGGTAATCCCGACCATCCGATGTCGAAGGGCAAGTCGGATGCGTTCACGCAGGCGACTCTGCTGGAGCTATACGATCCGGATCGCTCGCAGCATGTTCTATATCGCGGACAGAATGACGACTGGGGCCACTTTCAGCAGGAGTTATTAAAGGCAGCGCAAAAAACTGCGGGGGGGCAGGGGATTTACATCCTTTCGGAGACGGTTATCTCGCCCACGCTTGCCAGTCAATGGAAGCAGGTACAGACCAGGTATCCGCAGGCGAAGCTGATCCAGTGGGAGCCGGTCAATCAGGATTCATCGCGCGCGGCCTCGAAGGCTGCGTTCGGCAGCTACCTGGACGCGCAGTATAAATTGGAGGACGCCGATGTGATCGTATCGCTCGGCGCGGACTTTCTTGGCGGTATTCATTTTCCCGGATTTCTTCCTCTATCGGCCGCTTACGCGGAGCGGCACCGGTACGAAGAAGGCAAAACCCCGAACCGGATGTATGTTATCGAAACAATGCCTACGGTGACGGGCTTCAAGGCCGAGCACCGGCTTGGTCTCAAGCCAAGCGAGTTGGCGTCCTTCGCCGATGCCTTGGGAGGTGGAAGCTCGACAATCGGTAACGCGGAGCAGCAGAAGTTTATGACTGCGCTGCTGAGCGATCTGAAGAAGAGCGGTGGACGCTATGTCGTCATCCCCGGAGCGCAAATGCCCGCATCCGTTCACGCGGCCGCTTACGCGCTGAACGCGGCGATGGGCGCGGCTGGCAAGACCGTAATCTATACCGACCCTACCAATCCTATGCCGTCCGAGCAGAATGCCGACTTGAAGGCGTTGGTAGCGGACATGAACGCGGGTAAGATCGAGTGGCTGGTAATGCTGGGCGCGAATCCCATCTACACCGCTCCGGCCGACCTTGAGTTCGCGGGCGCAATGAGCAAGGTTCCGAACACGGTTCACCTTGGGAGCCACGTCGACGAAACTGGCTCCTTGTCGACCTGGCATATCAACAAGGCGCACTACCTTGAAAGCTGGTCGGACGCCCGGGCGTATGACGGCACAATCTCAATCGTACAGCCGATGATCGAGCCGCTTTATCAGGGGAAGAGTGCCCACGACGTCCTGCAATCGCTGCTTGACGACCCGCAGTCCTCCCCTTATGACGCAGTCGTCGCGACAGCGAAGACCTATTTGAAGGGGGATTTTGCCACGGCATGGCGAAAGGCGCTGCACGATGGCTGGGTGGAGGGGACGGAGCTTCCGGCGCGATCGGCAGTCCCCGCCGCGCGTCCTCTCGTGAGCGCCCCTCTCGTATCCGCGCCGGGAGATAAGAATACGGTCGAAATCGCCTTTCGGCCGGATACGTCGCTGTATGACGGCCGGTTTGCAAACGTAGGCTGGCTTCAGGAGCTGCCCAAGCAAGTGACCAGCTTAAGCTGGGACAACGCCGCGCTGATGAGTCTCCATACGATAGAACGTCTGGGTCTGGAAGAGAGCCACCCAATCGAGATTGAGTTAAATGGACGCAAGATTATCGCGCCGGTACTAGGAGTCCCCGGCCATCCGGACGACGTGGTGACGGTGCATCTTGGCTTTGGGCGCGGGATTGAAGCTGGCCGCGCGGGAGCCGGCGTAGGATTCAACGCTTATCTGTTACAGACGGTCGACCAGCCGCATTACGCCGCGGGTGCCAGGCTGACGAGAAAGCCCGGCACTTATGATCTATGCGTGACGAAAGTTCACTCCATCGAGCATCGCGGAGCGTTTGCGCAGCACGATCTACAGCATCCGGAGTCCGATAAACAGGGTACCTACTCGCTGCCCGGCCATGAGGCTGAGGAGCGCGGCATCATCCGTTACGCGACTCTGGATGAAGTGAAGAAAAATCCGGGGTTCGCTCACGAGGGCGGACCGGAATCGCTCGTCAATAAGGTCGGCTACGGCACGATTGGCGAGGACCCCAAGAAAGAAGATTCGCTCTCGGGCGACAAGTGGTTCTACCAAAACCAGGACGTTTCAACAAAGGTGATTCAAAACGCCTGGGCCATGTCGATTGATCTAAACAGCTGCATCGGCTGCAACGCGTGCATCGTGGCCTGCTACGCGGAGAACAATATTGCCGTGGTCGGACGCGAGCAGGTAAAAATTGGCCGCAATATGCAGTGGATTCGCATTGACACCTACTTTGAGGGCGATCTGAGCGCACCGCGAGCGCATTTCCAACCCATGGCGTGCCAGCATTGCGAGAACGCCGGCTGCGAGCTGGTCTGTCCGGTGGGTGCGACGGTCCATACTCCCGAAGGGTTGAATACAATGGTGTACAACCGCTGCGTGGGGACGCGCTACTGCTCGAACAACTGCGCGTACAAGGTGCGGCGTTTCAACTTCCTTCTGTATGCGGACTACGACACGGAGAGCTTGAAGTTCATGCGCAATCCGGAGGTGTCGGTGCGATCGCGCGGCGTGATGGAGAAGTGCACCTACTGCGTGCAGCGTATCGAGGCCGTCAAGATCGAGGCAGACAAGGAAAACCGTCCGATCCGTGACGGCGAGATCATCACTGCTTGTCAGCAGGCCTGCCCAACCGATGCCATCATTTTCGGCAATCAGAACGACACGGGAAGCCGGGTTGCGAAGCGTAAGGCGGAAGAGCGGAACTACCCGGTGCTGGCGGACCTGAACTATAAGCCGCGTACCACCTACACGGCTGGTGTAATCAACCCGAACCTGGAGCTGGTCTAAATGGCAACCAAAGTTCCTATCAACGATCCCATGATCGACCCGCGCACCGGCGAGTATGCCGTCATTGCTCCGGGCCACAACTTCAAATCGGTTACGCAGAAGATCGCCGGGATCGTGCTGACCTCGAATACGCCGCTCGGCTGGTTCTTCGGCTTGGTGGTAGGCGCGGGCGTGGCTACGGGCGTGGTGGTGGGCATAACCTGGCTGTTTTTGAAGGGCGTTGGCATTTGGGGCGTCACCATCCCCGGTGCCTGGGGATTTGCAATCATCAATTTTGTATGGTGGATCGGTATTGGCCATGCGGGTACGCTGATTTCGGCGATTCTGCTGCTGTTCAAGCAGACCTGGCGCAACTCAATTAATCGCTTCGCGGAGGCGATGACGATCTTCGCTGTGGTCTGCGCGGGTACCTTTCCGCTAATCCACGTCGGACGGCCTTGGCTCGCCTACTGGCTGCTTCCCTATCCAAATACGATGAATGTGTGGCCGCAGTTTCGCAGCCCGCTGGCCTGGGATGTCTTCGCGGTTTCGACCTACGCCATTATCTCGATCGTTTTCTGGTATATCGGGATGGTTCCCGACTTTGGTACGCTGCGCGACCGGGCGACCATGCCTCTAGCGAAGTGGTTTTATGGTCTGCTTTCGCTTGGCTGGCGTGGATCGACGCGGCACTGGATACGGTACGAAACAGCTTCTCTGCTGCTGGCCGGGCTTTCCACCCCCCTGGTGCTCTCCGTGCATACGGTAATCTCCTTCGACTTCGCGGTAGCGGCGCTGGCTGGATGGCATACGACCATCTTCCCGCCATATTTCGTCGCGGGTGCCGTGTACTCGGGGTTTGCCATGGTGATTACATTAGCCATACCTATCCGCAAGTTTTACCACCTTGAGGATTTGGTGACGCTCCGCCACTTGGACAATATGGCTAAGGTCATGCTGGCGACCGGTTCGATTGTAGCTTATGGGTACGGCATGGAGGTATTCATGGCGTGGTATTCGGCCAGCCATTGGGAGTTCTTCATGATGTGGAACCGGATGTTCGGCCCCATGGGTTGGGGATACTGGGTTTTGATTCTCACAAACATTGCCATTCCATTAACAACGCTCTGGTCTCGCAAGCTGCGCGTCAACGTGGGTTACCTGTTTGCCTTGTCGTTTGTCATCAATACGGGAATGTGGTTCGAGCGGTTCGTCATTGTGGTGACAAGTCTTTACCGGGATTACTTGCCATCGAGTTGGGGAACCTACCGCGCGACGAAGTGGGACTATATGATTTACATCGGAACCATGGGCCTGTTTACCATGTTGTTTTTCCTGTTTGTCCGCTTTCTGCCAATGATTCCCATGTCGGAGGTGCGTATGATGCTGCCGCAGACAAAGGTTCACCCAAAAAGCACAAATTCCGAGACGGCGATTGAGGAGGCGGTCTGATGCCACCACGTGAAGGAATCTACGGTTTAATCGCGGAGTTCAACACGCCGGGCGAGCTTGTCGAAGCGACGCAAGAGGCAAGAGCAGCTGGGTACCGGCGTATGGAATGTTATACGCCGTATCCGGTGGAAGAGGCCGCAGAAGCGTTGCATTTTCACAAAAATCGCGTACCGATGATTTGCTTGATCGGCGGCGTGATGGGGCTGACCACCGCGTACCTTATGCAGACATGGATCAATGTTTGGGGATATCCGCTGAACATCGCGGGGCGTCCCTTGTTTTCTTGGCCTGCTTTCATCATTCCGGCATATGAATGGACGATTCTGTTTGCCGGCCTGTCGGCGGCCTTTGGAATGCTCGGCCTGAATGGTTTGCCGCAGCTTTACCATCCGGTCTTCAATGCGCCAAACTTCCGCAATGGGGCCACCACGGACAAGTTTTTCCTTTGCCTGGAGGCTACCGATCCGAAATTTTCGCTGACGGATACGCGGACTTTCCTTGAAAAGTTTCCGGCGGTCTCCGTCGTAGAGGTGGATCACTAATGAACTGGCAAAGGGTACTTACAGCATTTGCGTCTGCGGCTGGTTTGGCCCTGCTCCCGGGGTGCCGTCAGGATATGCATAATCAGCCAAAGTTCGTTCCGCAGCGCGGCACGTCGTTTTATGCGGATGGCCGTTCGGTCCGCCCGCAGGTAGAAAATACAGTCGCACGCGGTCAGCTGCACGAGAACAGCTACTTTCAGACAGGGCTGATCGGGGATCACGAAGGTGACGGGATGCCGTTTCCAGTTACGGCCGAGGTGCTTGAAAAGGGCCAAGAACGATATAACATCTACTGTACGCCCTGTCATTCGCGCGTGGGTAATGGCGTCGGTATGATTGTGCAGCGTGGCTACGCGAAGGCCGGAAACTTTCACACGGCCCGGTTGCAGGCTGCTCCGCTGGGCCACTTCTTCAATGTCATCTCAAATGGTTACGGAGCTATGCCGGAGTATTCGGCGCAGGTAACGGTAGTCGACCGGTGGGCTATTGTGGCCTATATCCGAGCGCTTCAGTTAAGCCAAAACGCTACTAGTGCCGACGTGCCATCGGGGGCGCATGTCGAATCGCTCGCTTCAATCTCCGAGCAGCAGGGCTTCGCGGCCGGATTTGCCGAAGAATGGGCGCTG
This sequence comes from uncultured Acidobacteriaceae bacterium, assembly GCA_964246805.1. Classification (GTDB taxonomy): domain Bacteria; phylum Acidobacteriota; class Terriglobia; order Terriglobales; family Acidobacteriaceae; genus Edaphobacter. The sequence goes on along the minus strand of CAXTRY010000020.1, from coordinate 24,325 downwards.
CCGCCGACCGCGGTGACGGGAACGCCAAGCGATCAACTCTATCTGCTACCAGGCGTAGGCTCAGCTATCCCCACGGGGTCGAGCGTGGCACCGACTAAGACGTCAGCGCCTCAGCCGTCGAATCAGCCGCGGAGCGACCGAACCAATCCTCCTCCACCGAGTGCAAGCAGCAACAATCAGCCACAGCAATAATCGAAGACAAAAAAGAAGCAGCAAGAGGCGGGACGGTATGGCATCTGAATACAAACAACACGGAATAGGCGATACGTACCAGCCGGCGCATCACGGTCAACGTGTGTTGCCGTTGGTGCTCGGCTCGCCAGAGCTGCTCGGTGTTTGGAGGACGCGCGCTCTTATCGTTTGCGCGGCGGCTACGATACTCTCGTTGTTATTTCTGCTTGACGGCAGAAATGGCGCGAACCATCTTCTGCGAGCTTATCTGATGGGCTATATGATTTGTTTCGGCTTTGCTGGCGGCGGCCTTGTCATGCTGATGCTTCAGTATGTCTCCGGTGGAAAATGGGGCTTATTACTGCGCCGCCCCCTTGAAGCGATGACGCGTACCTTTCCTCTTGTAGCCGTAATGTTTCTTCCCATAGGCTTGCTGATGAAACACCTATATCTGTGGGCTCGCTATCCGACCGACGCATCGACGGCCAATGCGTTGGCAAACCATTGGATTTCTCGGGAAGAGGCGCTGGTCATTCATGCGAAGCGCGCTATGCTCAGCCCCGGCTCCGCCTGGGTGCAGGCGCTAGTTGTTTTCTCCATTTTAGGTATATTCACTTTTCTGCTAAATCGTTGGTCGCTCGAACGAGACGCCGATCCTACTCGAGGAACGGAACCGAGCTTTGACCGATGGCGTATTCGTTTTGAGAACCTGAGCGGTATTGGGATACTGATCTATGTCATCCTGCTCACCGATGTCGCGATCGTCTGGATTAAGTCGCTCGATGTTACGTGGTATTCATCTATTTATGGCTTGCAGTTCTTAGTGGGTCAGGGGTATGCGGTGCTGGCGCTTGGCATATTGACGATTATTCTACTCTCGCGCGTAGAGCCCATGAGAACGCTGCTGCGAACAACCGAACAGCACGACTTAGGCAAGTTCGCGTTCGCGTTCGTGATGCTGAATATCTATTTGACCTTCGCCGAATTTTTAATTATATGGTCAGGTAATGTTCCCGATGAGATTCCCTGGTATCTAAACCGTATTCATGGGGGATGGTGGTACATTTGCACGGCGGACTTCGTGTGCCACTGGCTGATCCCGTTCTGCTTATTATTGTCGCGCGATTTGAAGCGGGATAAAGGACGGATGGTAGCGCTGACCTGTTTCATGATTTTTGCTAGACTGCTCGACATGTTCTGGCTTATCGAACCAAACTTCAAAGACGCGGCCGGTAATCTGCATATTGCAAGGAACTTAAGCATCCTCGCCTACATCACGGTTCCGATAGCTGTCATTTCCTTGTGGGGAGCCTATTACCTCACGCAACTTGGCGCGCGACCGCTGATCGTCGTCAACGATCCTCACCTTGAAGAGATGTTGGAGCCTGAACATGCCCATTAATCGCAAGAACGGCGATACCCTTAACCCGGAGCCTAAGCCACAAGGCCATGGGGGATCTCGGTCAGGAGAAAATCCAGGCTATGAAACGACAGACGTCAATGTCAGCGGTGTTGTTGTATTTCTGTCGGGGCTCTCGCTTTTTGTATTAGTCTTCTTCGTTTTTTGCTTTGGCATGGGCAAGCTTATCAACAATGGAATCGAAAAATCGGACGGTCCTGTAACAAAGTGGAATCAACTATCGGCTTTTGCTGGAGCGGCAACAACTGGAGGTAAGCGTCAGGACCTCGCTACAAACCCTGAGATGCAACAGAAAAGTTTGCAGCAGATGACAAAAGAATTCCCGTCACCCAGGCTCGATATTGATGACGGTAATCAGGCGACGGCCGATCTTCACGCACGCGAGGACCTCCTGCTTGATCACTACAGTTCGGTTCCGGGGCAGCAAGCCATTCGCATGCCGATTGATCAGGCAATGGCACTCATTTCCAAACGCGGGTTGCCTCCCGCGGCGCAGAATGGAGTAGCCTCGCAAGAACTCGCGGGTGATGCAAACCCGGGTGTTCAGATGCCACTCACGACCGGGTTTGCCCGAACCGGCTATGAATTGGACGTGATGGAAGCGCGTGCCCAGAAACTGAGCTATGGCAAAGCGTTAAACAATGAACATGCCGAGTTGCGGACCGGTAAGTAAGCGAGCGTGGTCTAACCACATATATGAACACGATAAGGCTAAAGATGAACTTAAAACGCACAACGAAAAAAAGCCTGATCGGCGTTGTCGTATGGAGCGCGGCGATGGCTGTATGTGTGCGTGCGCAGGTGTCCAGTTATGGTGACAAGCAGACGGGTGAAAATGCCGGCGGCCAGTTGCCACAGGTGCTGCAACAAGTCGGTGTTGCACAGAATCTGAATCAGTCTTTGCCACTTGCCGCCCAGTTTAGCGACGAGAGTGGTAAAGCGGTTCACTTGGGTGACTACTTTGGAAAGCACCCAGCTATCTTGTCTTTGGTGTACTACAACTGTCCCATGCTGTGCTCCGAGGAGCTCGATGGGTTGACCGGTGCGCTCGAAATGGTAAGACTAATTCCAGGAAAAGACTTTGAGATTGTTGTTATCAGCATTGATCCTAGCGAGACTCCGGCTGATGCGGCAAAGAAAAAGGCGTTCTATCTAAAGCGGTACGGGCACCCTGAGACTGCAAATGGCTGGCATTTTCTAACGGGCCAAAAAGCAGCGATAGACACAGTAACTGCCGCCACAGGTTTTGGTTATGTACGTGTGCCCGGTCCCGACGGTCGCCTTACACAATTCGCACATGCCAGTTCCATTGAGATTGTGACGACAGGGGGCCGGCTGGCGCAATACTATTTAGGAGTGGAATATTCTCCAAAAGATGTGTTGCTTGGCTTAATTGATGCTTCCGGCAACAAGATCGGTACACCAGTTGCCAACATCCTAACGTATTGTTATCACTACGATCCGCAAACTAATAAACACTCCTTGATTGTCGCGCGGGTGGTTCAGTTTGGCGGAATGATGACAATGGCCGGACTAGGTGGCTTCATATTTCTGATGTTCCGGCGCGACCTGCGACTGGGCCGTGAGCACGATTTGACCAAATCGAGTTGATACAAAGAGAGAATGGATAAAGATGCATATTAGCCCTGTTTTGTGGGAGTTTCTGGTAAAGTGGCTCAATGCCTCCGCACTTTTTCCGCGTGAAGCATCGACGATTGCGCCTTACGCAGACGCGTTATATTTCTTTTTATTGTTGATTACGGTCTTTGGCGTTTTGTTGGTGGCAGCGCTGATATTTGGCTTTTCTTTCCGTTATCGTCGGGAAATACATCCGGTAGCGACGCAAGTTGAAGGATCTACGTTACTCGAAGCCACGTGGACGATTATTCCACTGGGAATTTTTTTGATCTGCTTTGTTTGGGGAGCATTGCTATATTTCCGGATTTACAACCCGCCTACTAACGCGATGAATATCTATATAGTGGGTAAGCAATGGATGTGGAAGGCGGAGCACCCCGGTGGGCAGCATGAAATCAACGCGCTGCACGTACCGACTGGACGTGCTGTGCAGCTAACGATGATTTCGCAAGATGTGTTTCACAGCTTTTCAGTGCCCGATTTTCGAGTAAAACGCGAGGTTATTCCAGGAAGATATACGACTGTGTGGTTCGAACCTACCAGTCCCGGCGTTTATCACATCTTCTGCACGCAGTACTGCGGGACTAAGCATTCTGGAATGATTGGAGAAGTCACCGTGCTGGCACCCGAAGATTATCAAAAGTGGACGCAACAATCGACGAGCGGCATGTCGCTTGCGCAGAATGGTGAACGTTTATTTGCAAGCATGGGTTGCAATGCATGCCATAACGGCACGGCCGCAGCACGTGGACCTAGCCTGGCCGGGGTTTACGGATCAAAGTTGCAGCTCGCAAACGGATCGCAGGTACTGGTGAATGATGCATACCTCCGTGATGCAATCCTCAATCCTTCGCAGCATGTAACAGCGGGATATGCTCCTATTATGCCAACGTATCAGGGACAGGTCAGCGAGGAAGGTTTGATTGACCTCGTTGAATATGTGAAAACGCTGCAGAGTAATTATCGTGTTCAGCAAACGCTGAACACCTCACAGTCCGATCAAGCGGTGCCTACAACGCCGGGAATGGTGAAGCCATGAGCGCAACAAATACAACTATCCTGAATCTTCCTGATCAGAGCACTGCAACGATTCCAAAACGGAACTATTTGAACGCAGAGCATGGACTACTCAGCTGGCTCTTTACCGGCGATCATAAACGTATTGCAATGCTTTATCTGATCTCGATTACGTTCTTCTTTTTTGTGGGTGGAGCGTTTGCGGGCTTGATTCGGCTGGAGTTATTGACGCCCCTGCCTGATTTGGTCGCATCGGATACTTATAACAAGTTCTTTACTATGCATGGCATCATCATGATTTTCTTGTTCCTAGTGCCCTCGGTGCCGGCAACATTAGGTAATTTTCTGATTCCCATCATGTTGGGCGCAAAAGACCTTGCCTTCCCCAAAATCAATTTACTGAGCTGGTACCTTTATATGGCGGGCGGGACTTTTACGTTGGCCGCCTTAGTGCTGGGTGGTGTTGATACCGGCTGGACCTTCACCACGCCACTTTCTACGCATTATCTAAACACTCATGTAATTACCGCTGCGACAGCAATTTTTGTTGCTGGGTTTAGCTCAATATTCACCGGCTTGAATTTCATAGTTACGATTCACCGTATGCGCGCGCCGGGCATGACCTGGTTTCGTATGCCTCTTTTCGTATGGTCTAACTATGCAGCTTCTCTTCTGATGGTATTAGGTACCCCTGTGCTCGCAATCGCCCTAGTGCTTGTTGCGCTTGAAAGGACGTTCGGGATTGGCGTCTTTGATCCAACTAAGGGTGGCGATCCTCTACTCTTCCAACATCTTTTCTGGTTTTACTCGCACCCGGCTGTGTACATCATGATCCTTCCCGGCATGGGGGTCATTTCAGAGGTGATTAGCACATTTAGCCGTAAACGGGTGTTTGGGTATACAGCTGTGGCGTTTTCTTCGGTGGCGATAGCATTGTTCGGCTTTTTTGTTTGGGAACACCACATGTTCATCATGGGTGTTTCAAATTACTCTGCGCTTGTCTTTTCATTATTGACAATGTTAGTGGCCGTCCCTTCGGCCATCAAGATATTCAACTGGACCTTTACCCTTCAGCAAGGATCTATAACCTTTGAAACACCCATGCTTTATGCCTTCGGCTTTATGGGGTTATTTACTATTGGTGGCTTGACGGGCGTGTTTCTTGGATCGCTCGGCATGGATATCCACCTAACAGAAACGTACTTTATAGTCGCCCACTTCCATTTTGTCATGGTTGGCGGTATGTTGATGGCGTTTCTTTCAGGCGTCCATTTCTGGTGGCCAAAGATGACGGGTCGAATGTACCCTGAGTCGCTATCAAAGTTAGCGGCGGTCGTAACCTTTATTGGCTTCAACCTTACCTTCTTACCTCAGTTTATACTTGGCTACCTTGGTATGCCTCGCCGATACCATGCATATCCGCCAGAGTTTCAAGTGCTGAACGTGTTGTCAACAGCTGGTGCCACTGTGCTTGGTGTTGGTTATCTACTGCCAATGCTTTATTTGGCATGGTCGTTGAAGTATGGGGCAATCGCGGGAAATAACCCATGGCAGGCAACCGGCCTAGAATGGCAGATTCAGTCACCGCCGCTGACCGAGAACTTTATTGAGGTTCCAGTAGTCGACCATGAAGCATATGATTACGATTGGCTAGCGCATAAAACAACACACGAGGTGACGACCGTTGGATAATGTGTTGACTCACCCACATACACATGAGACGGCTGTTGCGGCCGAGCATCACCATATAGCTCTACCGCAACACCGTCATCATTTTGAGACTGAAGACCAGCAGCGAGAAGCCGCAAGCTTTGGAATGTGGCTTTTTCTGCTAACGGAGATCATGTTCTTCGGCGGCATGTTTTTCGCTTATTTGCTGTACCGTAATTGGTACTACGATGCATTTGTGGTCGCGTCGAACCAACTCAGCATTCCATGGGGGGCCGCGAATACCGCAATTCTAATAACGTCGGGCTTCTGCATGGCCGTAGGCGTCTGGGCTGCCGAGGTCCGGAACAAGAGCTTGCTGGTCATTTTTCTCATTCTTACCACGCTTTTCGGGGTGGCGTTTTTAGGTATCAAAGGCGTTGAATATCATGAGAAATGGGAAAAGCACCATATACCGGGAGCACACTTTGACGTGGCTGAGTTTGTGAACCCTCATGCCTATGGACTGAAAGAGATACCGTTAGCACCAGATATGGCGCAACGTACACAGGTATTTTTCTTTCTCTATTTCGCAATGACCGGCATGCATGCGATACATATGATAATCGGTATTATCTTGCTATTCTGGTTGACCTGGAGAGCACACCGTGGGGAGTTCTCGGCCGGGTATGTAGCGCCGATTGAAAACTTTGGACTTTACTGGCATTTTGTCGATATTGTTTGGCTCTTTCTCTTTCCTTTGCTCTACCTCATCAATCGTCATCCTGTTTAGCGCCAGTAGTCAGCAGCAAATCGAGGAGAGGCAATGTCCGACACAAATGATCCCACGAATATAACAAACCCTGAACATGGAGAGCACCATATTCTCACTCCAATGAACTACGCCGTTGTGTTCGGTATTCTTCTGCTTGGAACTGCGCTTACCGTAGGCGCGGCTTATGTCGACCTAGGCGTGTTCAATCCAATCTTAGCGTTGGGAATTGCGTCCGCAAAGGCTACAGTAGTGATTTTATTCTTTATGCATGTGAAGTATCAGTCGCGTCTTATAAAAATGACCGTAGGAGCAGGCTTCTTTACGTTCTTAGTGCTCATTGGAATGACCCTAAGCGATTACATGAGTCGCGCTTGGGGTCTATGGTAATCGCGAGTATCTTGATGGCGTGAAATCGACTTCCCGCATTTGACATGTAAAAGCTTGTGAGCTGTCACATTCAGGTAGTTTATAGACATGGTTGATGTGGCGCTTTCAGGCGATTTTCATAGACTTAGCAAAGACCAAAGGGTCACTGTGCGCCGCGAAGGACCGCCTGACCCGCACGGAACATGTGTCGTGTACTGGATGCAGCGTGCGCAGCGAGGCCGAGACAATCATGCGGTGAACCTCGCGGTGGCTCTTGCGAATCAATTAGATTTGCCGCTGGTCGTCTACTTTGCGGGCATATCCAACTTTCCTAATGCGAATCTACGTCATTACGTCTTTCTAAATCAGGGTCTTCCTGATATCGAGGAAGATTTAGCGAAGCGAAATATTAGCTTCATCATGAGAAAGGCGCCGCATGAATCGCACGAGCGGCTGTTAGCTGATAGCCGGGCCGCCATAGTAATTGGTGACGAAAACCCCATGCGGGAACCGGAGCGATGGCGGCAGCAGCTTGCAAAGAAAATTAAAATTCCTTTCTGGACCGTTGATACGGATGTTGTCGTGCCTTCAAAGCTCATCGAGAAGGCCCAGTTTGGCGCGTATACAATTCGCCCAAGACTTTATAAGCTGCTACCGGAGTATCTCAAAGCTTATGACAATCCAAGCGCGGAGTATGCATGGAAGCGGCCGAAGGGTTTTTACGCGGATTCCGTGCGCGATGACATGACAAAAGACTGGCACGATTTTGATCGTTCCGTTGGACCGGTATTGGAGTGGAAGGGCGGGATGCACGCCGGGTTGGAGCGGCTGAAGCTATTTACGACTAAGATGCTCCCGGAGTACGAGGCGCAACGCAATCACCCCGAGATGGATGGAACGTCGTGCATGTCGCCTTACTTACATTATGGACATGTCGGATCGCAGACGATTGCGCTTGCAGTGGAGGCCGCGGTGAAGGAGAATCCGACGCTTCAGTCGGCGCGGGACAGCTATTTCAATGAGTTGATCGCCTGGCGGGAGTTGGCTATTAATTTCGTGAAGTATCAACCAAACTATGACACAGCGGAATGCGCCGAGGCTTGGGCAAAAAAGACGATCGCCGAGCACGTGCACGACGAACGGGATCGTTTATATACACTCGAACAGCTTGAAGCAGCCGAAACCTATGACGAGCTTTGGAATGCGGCGCAGTTACAGATGGTCCGGCACGGGTGGACTCACAACTACATGCGAATGTACTGGGCCAAGAAGATTCTAGAGTGGACGCCCGATGTTGAAACGGCGATGAAATATACGGTCTATCTAAACGATAAATATTTTCTCGACGGGCGCGATCCGAATGGCTATGCCGGAATCGCGTGGGCGATCTTGGGTAAGTTCGACCGGGCCTGGAGTGAGCGGCCAGTATTTGGCAAGCGGCGCTATATGTCAGGGGCGTCCACCGGGCGGAAGTTCGACTCGAAGAAGTACATCCGCCAGATGTATGCGCTACCGGGCGGCGGCGGTGTCCGGCCAGAGCTTACGCTCTCATAGCCGCAATGCTTTCCGCTTAGACTAATGGAGAGGTTATGACGTGGCAGTAGTGTTAGTAACGGGAGCGGCCGGCTTTATCGGTTCCCATCTGGTGGAGGCTTTAGTTGAACGCGGCGATAGGGTGCGAGCGTTCGATAATTTTTCGACGGGACAACGCAAAAATCTTGCGGATTTGCTACAGCATATCGATCTGGTCGAAGGAGACCTACGCGACTCCGGCATGGTGGTTATGGCCTGTGCTGAAGTAGATGCCGTAGTTCACCTGGGAGCGTTGCCTAGTGTACCGCGATCGGTGACCGAGCCTCGTCCGAGCCACGAGGTGAACATCAACGGAACCTTCAACGTGCTGGAAGGGGCGCGCGCGGCAGGGGTGCGGCGGGTAGTGTATGCGGCGTCGAGTTCGGCGTATGGAGGCCAACCGGGATTCCCGCGCGTGGAGACGATGCGGCCGCAGCCTATCTCTCCGTATGCGGTGCAGAAGCTGACGGGCGAGTTGTATATGCAGAGTTATTGGCATGTATATGGCATGGAGACGGTGTGCCTGCGCTACTTTAACATCTTTGGGCCGCGACAGGTGCCAGACTCACCTTACTCTGGAGTGATGGCGCGCTGGATTGTGCAAATGATGAAGCGGCGGCGGCCGGTAATCTTCGGCGACGGAGAGCAGGGGCGAGACTTTACCTATGTTTCGAACGTGGTCGAGGCAAATCTGCGGGCGCTGGAGGCTCCGGCGGAGAAGGTTGCCGGACGCGTATTCAACGTCGCCTGCGGAGAGCGGCATACACTCAACGAGACTTACGGCGCGCTTGCGGGTCTGCTGGATTACACGGAACGGGCGACGTGTGGACCGGAGCGGGCGGGCGACGTGCGCGATTCGCTCGCGGATATCTCCGCGGTAAAGGATGCGATCGGGTATGAGCCGCGCGTCGGGTTTGAGGAAGGACTGCGGCGAACCGTGAAATGGTATCGGAGCGAGTTTGGAGAAGCCCGATGATTGAGGCTGACAGTACGAATATGGCCTGGATGGAGCGGGTCGCGAACCGGAGTTTGCGGGTCGGGATCGTGGGCTTGGGGTATGTCGGGCTACCGCTCACATTGCTTTTCGCTCAGGAAGGCTTCGCGGTGACGGGGTTCGACATCGATCCGGTGAAAGTTGCCAAGCTGAACGCGGGTACCAGCTATATCCATCGCATCGAGCCGGAGCACATTCGCGCGGCGCGGGCGGCAGGGTTCCGGGCGACTGAAGAGTTTGCGGAGATTGCGAATGTAGACGCGGTCCTGATCTGCGTCCCTACGCCGCTCCATGACGACCATACGCCCGATATGAGCTTTGTCATTTCTACGATGGAGACGATTGCGCCGTATCTAGGATCGGGGCAGTTGGTGGTGCTTGAGAGCACTACCTACCCGGGCACGACGGAAGAGATTGTGGTGGAGACGATCGAGCGGCATGGGCGACGGGTGCTCCGGGATGGCGACAATAATGATGGCGTGATGGTGGCATTTTCGCCGGAGCGGGAGGACCCGGGAAATATCACCGTGCCCCGCCGCGAGGTGCCGAAGGTGATTGGGGGCGTCGACAGATATGCGACCGAAGCCGCGGCGGCAATCTACGGGGCTGTCTTCGATCGAACGGTAAAGATGTCGAGTCCGGCGGCGGCGGAGATGACGAAGCTGCTCGAAAATATTTACCGTTGCGTGAATATTGCGTTGATTAACGAAATGAAGCAGCTCTGCCTCGCGATGCACATTGATGTGTGGGAGATTGTCGCGGCGGCGGCGACGAAGCCGTTCGGGTTTCAGGCGTTCTATCCCGGGCCCGGCGTGGGCGGACACTGCATCCCGGTCGATCCGTTTTACTTAAGCTGGAAGGCGCGAGAGTTTGGCGTGGCGACGCGATTCATTGAGCTGGCGGGCGAGGTGAACGAGGCGATGCCGGCGTATGTCGTTGAAGCCACACGGCGGTCGCTTGACCGGGCGGGAGTGGCGGTGCGCGGCGCGAAGGTGCTGGTTCTGGGGGTAGCCTATAAGCGGGACGTTGACGATCTTCGCGAGTCGCCGTCCCTGCGAGTGATTGAACTGCTGCGGCTTGCGGGTGCCGCGGTGCGGTATAACGATCCTTACTTTCCTGTGGTGGGTCGTGGGCGGCACTACGATTTACAGATGGAATCGGCCTCGCTGGACGATATAGAAGAGTATGACTGCGTGGTGATTGTGACGGACCACACGGTCTATGACTATGAACAGATCGTGGCGCGAGCGCGTCTGGTGATAGATTCGAGGAACGCGACTAAAGCCATTCGTGGACCTGCGGCGGCGAAGATCGTTCGCTGCTAGGCAAGCGGAGGCAAGCGGCCACAGAGCCGCCGGACGTGTAAAGTGTGCTTCTGGCGTTAGCCAGCTTCTCTCCAGCTCCGCGTCTGCGACCACATTAAGGGGACGGATTTGGTGCGACTGCCGGCGACGCTTGCCATGGCCCGAAGAGTGGCCGCTGGACGCTTGCGCGGGCGGTTGGGTGCGGTGTGCGTCTGTATGGCCGCCTCAGTTGCGGCAGCCCTGGCTTTGGGGCAGACATCTCCTGAGTACCCTCGGATTGCGAATCATGCAATGCGGGCGCGACGTTTTTTGGCGGAGCGGCCGCGTGTGGAGGGGCAATCCGCGGCGGCGGCATTGGACGCGGCCAGGCAGCAGCATGTCGCCTTAGCCGCGGAACAGGCGATCCATCCAAACGTCTCGCTGAGCGCGAGTTGGCAGCCGCTGGGACCGGCGCAGATTGCCAGCGCGGCGTATGGAGTTGTTACGGGCCGGGTGACGTCGGTGGCGATCGATCCAGCGGATACGACGGGCAACACGGTCTATCTTGGATCGACCGGCGGAGGTGTCTGGAAGTCGACGAACGCGGCGGGGGCGAGTGGCAGCGTCACCTTTATGCCGCTAACCGATACGCTGCCCGTCTTCAGCGCGAACTCTGGCACTTTGGCGATCCCGTCGCTGAGCATCGGGGCGCTCAGCGTGAGCAACGGGGTGGTGCTTGCGGGCACGGGCGACCCGAACGACGCAACGGATTCTTACTACGGCACGGGGGTATTGCGCTCGGCGGATGGCGGGTTGACCTGGACGTTGATTCAGCTCTCGCAGGATGGCGTGGCCGGCTTTCACAGCTTTATCGGCCTGGGGTTTGCGGGGTTTGCCTGGAGCAATACGGTGCCGGGCTTGGTAGTGGCGGCGGTTTCGCAGTCGATTGAGGGTTACCTGACGGAGGCGGCCACCGCCACCAGCGTACAGGGTCTTTACTACTCTACCGATTCCGGGGCGACTTGGCAGATGTCTACCATCGTGGACGGAACCCAGACGGTGCAATCTCCTCAGCCAAACGGAACGGGCGGAGTTGGCAACGCGGCCACGTCGGTGGTTTGGAATCCGGTTCGGCGGCTATTCATCGCGGCGGTGCGATTCCATGGCTATTACAGCTCACCGGACGGAGTGACGTGGACACGTCTGACGCAGCAGCCAGGCTCTGGACTGTCGTTGACGGCCTGCCCTACCAATCCGAACGCGACCGGAAACATAAGCTGCCCCCTCCTGCGCGGTACGCTGGCAGTCCAGCCGGTTACAGGCGACACCTTTACGCTGACGGTCGACCTCAACAATCAGGATCAGGGGCTCTGGCGGGATGTCTGTGCGTCTACCGGTTCGGCTTGCGCGGGGGCGATCAGTTTCGGAACACAGCTGCCGTCCGCACCGCTCGAAAGCGGAGGCGGCAGCACGATGATTTCCGAGGCCGACTATACGTTGGCGTTAGCTGCGGTACCGGTGAGCGCGGATAGCGGCGGCTCGGATACTGTGCTGTATGTGGGGACGGACGATCTTTACCGCTGCACCCTTGCCGACGGGTGCATGTTGCGTAATACGACGAACGCGAGCAACGCCTGCACGAATGCTGCCGGGGTTGCCGGTTCGCAGCATGCCATCGCCGCCTTGGCAACGGCTTCGTTGCCCTTGGTATACGTAGGCAATGATGGCGGGTTGTGGCGGTCGAGCGATGGAGTGAATCAGCAATCAGCGCCGTGTACGGCGGACGACGCGACGCACTTTCAAAACTTGAACGGCGGCCTTGGTTCGCTCGCGGAGGTTATCAGCTTTGCTCAGCATCCGACTGACACGGGAACGCTGCTGGCAGGCTTTGGAGCTAACGGAAGCGCGGGAACAGCCGCCGCGGCGGGAACTGGAGCGTGGACGCAGCTTGCACCCGGCGAGGGGGGCACGGTGGCCATCGATCCGGCAAATCCTGACAACTGGTACCTGTCCACGGCGCAAGGGGTCAGTATCGCTGAGTGTATCCATGGCTCGGCCTGCACGGCCGCGGATTTTGCGGCGGCACCGGCGGTGAGCTACGCACAGGTTGCGAATGACGTATCGCTGGTCGATCCGCCGTGGCTGCTTGATCCGGCCGCTACAGGCGAAGTGCTGATCGGCACGTGCCGGGTGTGGCGAGGCCCAGCGGCGAGTCCTGCTTCATGGAACGCGAGCAATGCCGTCAGTACACTTTTCTCCGGCCCTCAAAACGGGTCCTGCATGGCTGGAACCAACTCCCTGGTGCGTTCCCTGGCGGCGGGCGGACCGGCGAGTGGATCGACCTCGGCGCAGGACTCCGGCTCGACGGTACTCTACGCGGGCATGGCGAGCGCGCTGAACGGCGGCGGCAGCGCCGGCGGCCATCTCTTCTCGACCCGCGCCGGGGCAGCGGCGGGTACAAATACGGTCTGGAGCGATCTAGCGTCCTCGCCGGTGATTGGCAGCGTGGGAACATTCAATCCTGACGGCTTCGATGTGTCGTCGGTAGCGGTCGATCCGCATGACCCCACGGGGAAGACGGTCTATGCGACCGTAATGGGCTTTCCGGGCGCGCATCTCTACCGGTCAACCAATGGCGGCATGCAGTGGACGAGCATCGATAGCAACCTCCCGAAGGCTCCGGCGAATTCGGTCGTCGTCGATCTAGGCGACGCAAACACGGTGTATGTAGCGCTCGATACGGGCGTTTACGTTACGCAGCAGGTTGCGACCTGCGCGGCTACTAACTGCTGGAGCGTCTATGGGGTGGGACTGCCGAATGCGCCGGTGGTGCAGCTGCTGGCGGGCGGGTCGTTAGCCGCCGGAGGGGTCACGGGGCAACTGCGCGCGGCGACTTACGGGCGCGGCCTCTGGACGCTGCCTCTACTGACCGCGGCGTCTCCGGCAGCTCTCGCCGCTATGACCCTGAACCCAACGGCGCTGACATTCGGTTCGCAGCCCGTGGCGACAGCGAGCGCGGCGCAGACGATTACCGCGACGAATACCGGGAACGCGGCACTTACAGTGACTTCGATCGTAACGACCGCCGATTTTACGCAGACCAATAACTGCCAAGGCACGGCGATCGCCGTGAATGCCACCTGTACCGTACAGGTCAGCTTTCTGCCGACAGCGTTAGGAGCGCGAACTGGCCTCGTGACGCTGTATGGCAATGTGGCGGGCGGCCAGGCGACGGCAACACTCTCCGGCACGGCGACCCCGGCGGCGGCGATTGTGCTCAACCCCATCAATGTGAGCTATGGACTTGTGACTGTCGGATCGACCAGCCGGGTGCAGAATGTCACGATCTCGAACACAGGGAGTACCCAGGCGACGCTGACGAGCGAGACGGTGACGGGCGACTTCCGCATCTCGGCCAACACCTGCACCGCGACCTTGCCGCCGAGCAGCGGCTGTACGGTGGCTATCGTCTTTGCGCCAACTGCCTCGGGTCTACGCAACGGTCTGCTAACGGTAACTAACTCGGCGGGAACTCAGACGGCTTCGTTGACGGGCTCCGGCTCCTTGCCCGCGACCGATGCGTTAGCCCCGCTGAACCTTACCTTTGCCGCACAACAGGTTAATACAGCGAGCGTGCCACAGAGTGTCACCCTGACGAATACGGGCGACGCGGCTCTTACGCTGATTTCAGGGCAGATTACGAGCGGCGATTTTACCGTCGTCAACCAATGCGGCAACTCGCTGAACGGGCATTCGAGTTGCGTCCTCGCGGTAAGGTTTGTGCCTAAAAATGTGGGTGTGGAGACGGGGCTGCTGACGGTCGCGGACCAATTTCGCAGCCAAACCGTAACGCTGAACGGCGTCGGGCTGGCACCGCCGGGGGTATCGCTTGCCCCGTTTGGCTCATTGAACTTTGCGGCCTTGGGTGTGGGCGGAACGAGCGCGGCGCAGACAGTGACTTTGACTAACAATGGCGGAGTCACGCTGGCGATCGCCGGCATGGCGGCCAGCGGAGATTTTGCCATCGCGAGCACGACCTGCGGCAACACCCTTGCCGTGGGTTCCGTGTGCACACTACAGGTCGTCTTCGCCCCAAATGCCGGTGGAACGCGGACGGGCAAGCTGACGGTGACGGACAATAGCCCCTCGTCGCCGCAGACATTGGCGCTGATTGGCACCGGGGTAGACTTTTCGCTGGCGGCGGGCAACAGTTCGGTAACCGTCACGAGCGGGTCGTCGGCGATCTATTCCGTGCTGGTCACCTCGGCGGCCGGCGTACCCGGCGTAGCAACGCTGACCTGCACGGGCGTTCCGATCAACGCGACTTGTCTGGTGGTGCCGGCGTCGGTACCGCTGGGGACGGGGACCGCGACAGTGGTCGTAACCGTAGCGACAGGCGTAGCGACGGCGGCAATTTCGCCCGGCCCGAGCCGCATTTGGCTGGCATTGCTGCTACCCATGGGGGCACTTTGCCTTGGCAGCCGCAGGCGGATGGAGCGGTTGCTTGCTGTCGTGGTGGTCTGCGGTTTAGGCTTTGCGGCGGGGTGCGGAGCTGGAAGGACGATTCCCGCGATCCCTACGGTGGCCGCGCCGAGCACACCGACGCCGACACCCGCGGGCGGATCGACGATCGTCGTATCGGCTTCGAGCGCGGGGTTGACGCGAACGCTGAACCTGAATCTTACCGTCCAATAGCGACTAAACGGCTTGACCCGCGCAGAAGCCGGACGCCCAGGCCCACTGAAAGTTATAGCCGCCGAGCCAACCTGTCACGTCGACTACTTCGCCGATAAAGAAGAGGCCGGGGAGCTTGCGCGCTTCGAGGGTATGCGGATGAAGCTCAGCGGTATCGACGCCGCCCACGGTGACTTCTGCCTTGGAGTAGCCTTCGGTGCCGGCCGGTGTGATCTGCCAGGCGTGAAGTTGCCGTTCCAGGGCGGTCAGTGAGGCGTTGGTCCAGTTCGGCGGGGTGTGCAGGGCGAACCAGCGTTCGGCCAGGCGGGCGGGAAAGACTTCGCGAAGAGCTTGCACCATGGCGGCGGAGTCGCGACGGGCGTTCGACGCGAGCAGGGGTGTCGTAAGGATGCGTCCGGGGGCCAGATCGACCGTTACGGTTGCGCCATGCCGCCAGAAGGAGGAGGCCTGAAGCGTCGCCGGTCCAGAGAGACCGCGGTGGGTCACGAGGAGCTTCTCGCGAAAGATCGGGTCGCGCTTACCCGCCACGGCTGTGGCTTCGAAGCTGAGACCGGTAAGGTCGCACCAGCGGGCTTGATCTTCGGCGCTAAAGACCAGTGGAACTAATCCAGGCCGCGGCGGAATAATGTTCAGGCCGAACTGCCGTGCGAGCTCGTAGCCAAAGCCGGTCGCGCCCATCTTCGGAATGGAGAGGCCGCCCGTGGCGACGACCAGCGAGGATGCCTCAAAACGGCCTTGCGAGGTGTCGACGGTGAACCCGGAGGCGTGGCTGACCGAATCGATGCGCGCATGGAGCACCGTGCGGACGCCCCCCTCGGCGCACTCACGCTCCAAGAGAGCGACCAAGTCGCGTGCGGAGCGGTCGCAGAAGAGCTGCCCGAGCGTCTTCACGTGATAGCGGATGTAGTGCTTTTCGACGAGCGCGACCATGTCCGCCGGAGTAAAGCGCGCTAGGGCGGAACGGGCGAAGTGAGGGTTCTCGGAGAGGAAATTGTCGGCGGAGGTGTGCAGATTAGTGAAATTGGCGCGGCCTCCACCGGAGATCAGGATCTTTTTACCGGCGCGGTCTGCATGGTCAAGCAGCAGGACACGGCGTCCACGTTTGCCGGCTTCGGCGGCGCACATCAGCCCGGCCGCACCCGCGCCGAGAACAATCACATCGGCGGTTTGAACGGGCGGCATATGGATAGTTTAGGCGTTTCGCCGGCGGCGGTCAGCAACCTATGCGGGAGCAGAGGGCATCGGACTTTGTAGAGGATAGGCATATGACCGACATCAGCACGAATCCGCAGATCAATCACGACGATACTACCAACCCGCTCGAGTCCGACAAAGAGAAGATGGAGCACGCAGCCGACGACATGGCGGGCAAGGCGAGCAAGGTGCAGAGTTCGCATGAGTCCAGCATCAATAGCGGTGGCGGCGTCTCTCCGGGTGGCGGCGGCATCTTCAGTAAATAGACCGGTTGCCTGTGCGACGATCAGGTATGACTGAGCAGAAGGATGAATGGCAACCGCGAACGGAAGCGACCCCGCAAGGAGCTTCCATCGCGGTTGTTTCGCGTCGCGGGGTGGATCGGTTGCACGCCGGGCACGTATGGGTGTATCGCACGGATATCGAGCGGCTTTCAGGTGATCCGGAGCGAGGCGCGTTATTGACCGTAGTCGATTCCCGGCAGCTTCCGCTGGGTACCGCAATGTACAGCTCGTCTTCTAAGATTGCCTTGCGAATGATCTCGCCGGAGGCTGGTTTATCGCGCGACGCGTATCTTGCGGACGTAGGTAAGCGGTTGCGGGCGGCTTTGACATTACGGGAGGAGCTTGCTCCCGGTACGAATACTGACAACGCTTGCCGATGGGTGTTTTCAGAGGCGGATGCTTTACCGGGCATTGTGATTGATCGATACGCGGACATCGCAGTTGTACAGCTTCTGACCCAGGCCACGGCGCAAACCGACGTGCGGAAAGTGGTGGCCGAGACGTTATCGGCATGCGAGGAGCTGCGTCTGGCGATCGAACGCCCCGACCCACGAGTACGGGAGCTGGAGCAACTCGCGACACCGCCGGAGGAGCCGCTCTTCGAACGCAATGGCAAGGATCAATCTACGATCTTTACAATGAACGGCATACGCTTCTACTTCGACGCGGGCGCGGGGCAGAAGACCGGAGCGTTTCTCGACCAAAGGTCGAACTATGCGGTGGCGGCAAGTCACGCGCGCGGCGAGGCACTCGATGTCTGTACTTACCAGGGTGGATTCGCGTTGCATCTGGCCCAGAGGTGCGAACGAGTGACCGGGGTGGATGCCAGCCGAACGGCGCTTGAGGTGGCGGACCGCAACCTTGCACTCAATCTGCGGCTCAAAGCAGCCGTCGACTGGATTGAGGCGGACGCGTTCGAATTGCTGCGCGAGTTCGACGCTGCCGGCCGGCGATACGACACCATTGTCCTCGATCCGCCGGCCTTCGCCAAGACGAAACGAGCGGCCGAAGGAGCGCTGCGCGGCTATAAAGAACTGAATCTACGAGCGATAAAGATGTTGCGGCCCGGCGGACGGCTTATCACCTGCTCCTGCTCGCACCATGTGCCTCTTGAAGAGTTCACGGGTGTCGTGACGGCGGCTGCTTCGGACGCGGGACGTACCGTGCAGCTATTGGAAACGCGCGGGGCGGCCCCAGACCACCCCGCGATCATGACCCTTCCGGAGACAAACTACCTGAAATGTCTTATCTGCCGGGTCCAATAGAGCGGTACTCGCCTTTCGAAGGGGCCTGCGGCTTGCAATCCTGGCAGAACGCTTTGTGCGAAAGCCAGTTGGCAAAATGGAGCACATAACGCTGCTTGGCTTGATGCAACTCTTTTGCGGGTACGCCTCCAGCTCGTCCAACGGCTATCTTACGTAAGTTGAAGGCGTCTCTTTCTTTTTCGGCGGTCTGGTAGTGCTCATAAAGATCAAGGCCTGCGGAACAAAACATGGGAGCTCCAGGAGAACAAGGGATGACGTGCTTGGGTCTCGTTGCGGCTGCCGGGCGTCGTCTAAAGCTGCGCGGCCGGTATCAAACGCCGTACTTTGTCGATTAGATGCCCGGGTCCTTCCATGGCGAAAATGAAGTCGTCCGCCGGTAGTTCAGGAAGAGGGTACGAAGGCACAAAGATCAAAATTCTGGCGTTAGGCCAATGAGTACGAATGTGTGTAGCGGCTTCCATGCGCAGTGCAGCAGATAAAGAATTGCAAAGCAGAAAAACCGTCACCTCTCGGCGGGTGACGGCGTCATAGAGTTCAGGCAAGCTATGTACGGTCTCGATATGCAACCCTGCTTGTTCGAGAACCCATTGACGTGTCTGCGCCAGCCGCCAGTCTTGGCTAAAGAGAATGAGCCTGGAGGAAGGAACAAAGTCGCTGGGTGTCATGCAGCATGTTCTTCCTCGTAGTGACAATTTATCTTCAGTCCCGAAATCAGGTCTGTACTGTTAACAACATAGCGTAGAAATTGTATTGAAAAGCTGAAACGGTATTTTGATGTCACGTTATACAACCTGCTTTGAACTGCTATCAAATCTCACGATTGCATTTCCTTCCAGACGTGACATTCAACGGAGCACGACGCAATTTGCGTGCGAACTGAAGTAAGCCAAAGCCCGGAGCTCATTTTGCGGCTATACTCAATCCCATTCGGATTTCATATCGGGAGTGGCCATGGGATTGGTACGCAGTGTCCTTACAGGTATCGTGTGCGTTGTGTCGCCGGCGTGGGGTCAGCAGACCAAACCGGCCGAGAAGGTTGTGGTCACTGGAGCGCCCACGATGACACTCATGGGCGTCACCCCGGATTCGACGACCGAAGGGTCCGTCGCGGTGAGCGGGCAGACGATCGCGTACCGCGCGGTGGCCGGGACACTGACAGTAGGAGCGACCAATATCCAGGATACGACGATCGGCTTCGATGGACGGCCGCTGCCGGATTCGGGCGAGAAAGCGCCGGAGAAGGTAGAGGATGCGCCGCCGACGGCGCGGATGTTCTACGCGGCTTATTTTAAAAAGGATGCCGTGGCGGAGAAGCGGCCCCTTACCTTTATCTATAACGGTGGACCAGGCTCGGCCACGATGTGGCTGCACATGGGCTCGTTCGGGCCGAAGCGGGTGGCCTTGCCGGACGGCCAACATCCGCTGGGCGCTCCCTATGCGCTTATCGACAATGAGGCGAGCCTGCTGGACGTGAGCGATCTGGTCTTTATCGACGCTCCGTCCACCGGGTTCAGCCGCATCTTCGGCAAAGAGAAGGAAAAGGCTTTTCTCGGCACGGACGGCGATGCTCACGCGTTCGAGCGGTTCATCCGGCGCTTCTTGACCAAATACGAGCGGTGGAACTCGCCCAAGTATCTCTTCGGCGAAAGCTATGGAACGCCGCGTTCGGCGGTGCTCGCGGCAGCCTTGCGGACAGTCGATCTGAACGGGATTATCCTGCTTTCTCAAATACTTAGCTTCGATAACAGTGTAGATGGACCCAAGCTGAATCCCGGCGTCGACCAGGCCTATGCGCTGGCTCTGCCGACCTATGCGGCGACCGCGTTCTATCATCACAAACTGCCGGCGCAACCGGCGGCCTTGAAGCCGTTTCTGGCTGAAGTCGAGCAGTTCGCGCTCGGCGAGTACATGGCGGCGTTGCTCCAGGGGTCGGAGCTGTCCGAAGCGCGCAAGCAAGCCGTTGCCGAGAAGCTGCACGGTTATATCGGACTGCCGGTTGCGTACCTGATGCGGTCCGATCTGCGGGTGGAGGGCGGCGCGTTTACCAAGCAACTCAAGTTCGACGAGGAGACTACCGTTGGGCGGCTGGACTCCCGCTATCAAGGGCCGGATGTCGATCCCATGGAGGCCAAAGCCATGTACGACCCGCAGAGTGATGCCATCACCTCGGCCTATACGGCGGCAATCAACGAATACCTGCGCCGCGACCTGAAGTACGGCGAGCAGGCTACCTACAAGCCGAACGCCTATGGGGAGTTTTCCTGGGACCTTCGCCATCGCGTTCCGGGCGGGCCACCCGCCGCCCAGCAGGAGGGTGGCACGAACGTCATGCCGGACCTCGCCTACAAGATGAAGATGAACCCGAAGATGAAGGTGCTGCTCGCCGGGGGCTACTACGATCTGGCGACGCCATACTTCGAAGGCGAGTACGAGATGCATCACCTACCCATACCGAAAGCGCTCCAGACCAATATCAGCTATCACTATTATGAGGCCGGTCACATGATCTATGTCAATGAGGCCATCCTGAAGCAGTTTCACGCTGACGTGGCCGCGTTTATCAGAGCTACGGAAAACGTCCAATAACCTGAGTGCCCTACAGTCATACTTCTTGAAACTTCGTTGTCATTCCAGCGTCAAAAGTGTAAGGATGATGGACAGTAGAAGCGGGAGGTCATCGTCTGATGTCCTCCCGCTTTCGTTTGAGGAGACGAGATGGCGTTCAAGTGGGAGAAGTTGACGGTTAAGGCGCAGGCCGCAGTGCAGGGAGCGGCGAGCCTGGCGGGTGAGAATGGCAATCCGGAGGTGCTGCCGCTGCATCTGCTGGCGGCGCTGTTGGAGGATCGCGAGGGTGTCGTGATCCCGGTGCTTGAGAAGATCGGCGTACCGGTCGAGCAGCTGCTGAGCGGAGTCAACACGGCTATCGGCAAGCTCCCGAAGGTGCAGGGCGGGACACAGCCCGCGATGGCGGCATCGTTGCAGAAGGTGATGGAGCGCGGCTTCAAGGAGGCGGAGAACTTCAAGGACGACTTCTGCTCGACCGAGCACTTGCTGCTGGCTCTGGCCGACGTGAAAGGCGATCCGGTGCAGAGTGCGCTGGCGGTGCATGGGGCGACGCATGACGCCATCCTGAAGGCGTTGAGCGCGGTGCGCGGGTCGCAACGGGTGACGGACCAGAACCCGGAAGGAAAGTTCCAGGCGCTTGAGAAGTACGCCAAGAATCTGACGGAGTTGGCGCGGCGGGGCAAGCTCGACCCGGTGATCGGGCGAGACGAGGAGATACGCCGGGTAGTACAGGTGCTGAGCCGCCGGACGAAGAACAACCCGGTCCTGATCGGCGAACCGGGCGTCGGCAAGACGGCCATTGTCGAAGGGCTGGCGCGGCGCATCTTCCTGGGCGACGTGCCGGAGATTCTGAAGAACAAGCGGGTCTGCTCGCTCGACCTGGGCGCGCTGATTGCCGGGGCGAAGTTCCGCGGGGAGTTCGAGGAGCGCCTCAAGGCCGTGCTGAAGGAGATTGAGGAGTCGCACGGCGAGGTGATCCTGTTCATCGATGAGCTGCACACCCTGGTCGGCGCGGGCGCGTCCGAGGGGTCGATGGACGCGAGCAACATGCTGAAGCCGGCGTTGGCTCGCGGTGAGCTGCGGGCCATCGGCGCGACGACGTTGAATGAGTACAAGAAGTACATCGAGAAGGACGCGGCACTCGAACGGCGGTTCCAGATCGTCTATGTGGGCGAGCCGAACGTGGAGGACACGGTCGCGATCCTGCGCGGGCTGAAGGAACGGTACGAGGCGCACCACGGTATCCGGATCAAGGATTCGGCCATCGTGGCGGCGGCGGCGTTGAGCCACCGGTACATCTCGGACCGCTTCCTGCCGGATAAGGCCATCGACCTGGTGGACGAGGCGGCGGCGGCGCTGGCCATCCAGATCGGTTCGGTGCCAGTCGAGATCGACGACCTGGAGCGGCGGGCGACCTCGCTGGAGATTGAGCGGCAGGCGTTGAAGCGGGAGACCGACGCCGGGTCGCGGGAGCGGATGGCCGAGGTGGAGCGTGAGCTGGCCGAGGTGAAGGAAGAGGCGGCGGGGCTGCGGGCGCGCTGGCAGACCGAGCGCGGGGCCATCGGACGCATCGCGGAGCTGAAGGAGAAGCTCGAAGGGCTGCGCTTCCAGGCGGACGATGAGACGCGGAAGGGCAATCTACAGCGAGCGGCGGAGCTGCAGTATGGCGAGATCCCGAAGCTGGAAGTGGAGCTGCGCGGGCTGACGGATGCGGCGGATGGCGGCTCGGCAGATTCGCGCCGGATGCTGAAGGAAGAGGTCGACGAGGAAGACATTGCCCGTGTGGTGTCGAAGTGGACGGGTATCCCGGTCTCGAAGATGCTTGAGGGCGAGATGCAGAAGCTGGTGCAGATGGAGGATCGTCTGCGCGAGCGGGTGGTCGGGCAGGATGAGGCGCTCGCGGCGGTGGCCAACGCCATTCGGCGGTCACGGGCGGGCCTATCCGATCCGAAGCGGCCGATCGGGAGCTTCATCTTCCTGGGGCCGACGGGCGTGGGGAAGACGGAGACGGCGCGGGCGCTGGCCGGGTTCCTCTTCGACGACGAGGCCGCCATGGTCCGGATCGACATGAGCGAGTACATGGAGAAGCACTCGGTGGCGCGACTGATTGGGGCGCCTCCGGGGTATATCGGATATGACGAGGGCGGGCAGCTGACGGAGTCGGTGCGGCGGCGGCCTTACTCGGTGATCCTGTTCGACGAGATCGAAAAGGCGCATCCCGATGTGTTCAACGTGCTACTGCAAGTGCTTGACGATGGACGGCTTACGGACTCAAAGGGACGGACGGTCGATTTCAAGAACACGGTGCTGATCATGACCTCGAATCTGGGGGCGAACCAGCTCTCCGGCGCGTGGGCCGACGGTGAAGAGGGCTTCAAGGACGCCACGAGCCGGGTGATGCAGGTGTTGCGCGAGCACTTCCGGCCGGAGTTCCTGAACCGCGTGGACGACATTGTCGTCTTCCATCCGCTGGGCGAGGCGCAGCTGGAGCACATCATCGAGCTTCGATTCGCGGAGCTGGCGGCTCTGCTGGCGGACCGAAAGATAACGCTTGAGATGACAGCAGAGGCTCGGCGGGCGATCTTCAAGGCCGGATATGACCGGGCCTACGGAGCTCGACCGTTGAAGCGGGCGATACAGCGGATGGTGCAGGATAAGCTGGCCGTGAAGATCCTTGATGGGTCGGTACTGCATGGCGACCATGTGCTGGTGGAGGCTGGGCGGGATGGACTTGCGTTCCGCGTCCTGGAGCGTGAGCCGATGGCGGTTTAGAGACAGGACCATCCATGGTCAGGCCTCTCGGTTCCCCTTCAGCGGCTACAGCCGCGCCGCATTTCGGCACATGCGGCATGGCTGTAGCCCCACCTTCGAACATGGGTTGTGCGCTTACCTCTGCTCGCGCCATTGGCGATAAAGTCGACCGTCCTGCTGTGAAACCTTCCCGTGAGGAGAGTTCTTAAAAAAGACATATTTTCTCTTTTTTCTGCTTCGATCTAACAAAACAAAGAGGTTAGCTGTGCCGTTACTAACCAGTCAATAGGCGTTTACGGCCTCGAACTCGATTGCTGATGGAAGCCGATTGCCTTCTATCATGGCAAAGACGAACGCAATCCGGCGACGCTTGTTTACGAGTCTTCTTTAAGGATACGCTTTGAGCGAAAACTAATGAGCGCTTATCTTCGCCAGTCGTAAATAGTTGATGATGAAATGTTTATTTGTGTTTGGAGGGTTCAAGGGGGCTTGACAAGATTGATTGCGATGCCGGCGGACGGCTTGCAGCGGTCAGCTTGTGGGCCGGCCAGCCGGCAAGCTTGTTGAGGCGATGAGCAGGGGGACGTCGATTTCCGCTACAGTCGAAGGGTGAGTGAACGGGATATCGGAACGCGAACGGCGGTGATTATCGGGGCGGGACCGGCGGGGCTGACGGCGGGCCTGGAGC
>CAXTRY010000019.1:0-37008 GCA_964246805.1 uncultured Acidobacteriaceae bacterium | reverse complement strand
CCCCACCGGATCGCTGCCGGCGCCACGCCGCGCATCGAT
The DNA here is from genome assembly GCA_964246805.1 of uncultured Acidobacteriaceae bacterium. Classification (GTDB taxonomy): domain Bacteria; phylum Acidobacteriota; class Terriglobia; order Terriglobales; family Acidobacteriaceae; genus Edaphobacter. Next base: position 36,969 of record CAXTRY010000019.1, on the reverse strand, counting down.
CGCCACGATCACTGCCTGCGCCCCAAAGCTCGCCCCGATCTCGCCAATCAGCGCCGGCCGCGCTACTGCCGACGAGTTGATTGATACCTTGTCCGCCCCGGCGTCGAACACCGCCGCGGCCTCCTCCGCCGACCGGATACCACCCCCCACGGTGAACGGCACAAACAACGCTTCGGCCGTTCGCTTCACGGTGTCCAGGAGCGTGCCGCGCGCCTCATGCGTCGCGGTGATGTCCAGCAGCACAATCTCGTCCGCCCCCGCCGCCGCATGCCGATGGGCCAGCTCCGCCGGATCGCCCGCATCGACGATATCGACAAACTGCACGCCCTTCACCACCCGCCCGGCGCGCACATCGAGACACGCAATGATCCGCTTCGTCAGCATCAGGCCGCCGCCCTTGACCCACTAAACCGCTCGCGGACCTCAGACCATCCTGCTTCATCCATCGCACGGCGTGGAATGAAGAGAAAGAGCTTCTTCTTGATAAACAGCAGAGCTAGCTCCTTGTCTTCCGCATAGTCTACGATTGAAGGCCAAAAGAATCGTCCCTCACTCTTACCCGGAATCGTCGAGATAACTTGTTCTGGAGTCATCTCAAACTCAACAGCGATTTCGCTCTTGATTGATTTAGCCGATTTCTCCGGCAGCAAGCGCTTCCAGCATTTCCTTACTGAATAAATTCTCATCAACGGGATGTAGAGTGCAAACCACAGCCCTATACCTGACAACGGAGCGATGCTCCGAAGCCAGAGAGGGTGATAGTCAAAGAAGATATGCGCTACCAATGGCAGCCCAACTAATAAGCCGCTGGTGGGCAACGCCCAGATGAAAGCATAGTAGGACATAGCTGCTTTCCAGCTATGCCTGCGATAGAGCTTCTGAGCGTCCAAGTAGTCCTTGTAAGTTAAGTTATACGCGTACCGCACCTTCACCTCCCATATGTCACATCTCCACAAAGTTCTTCAGCACCCGCAAACCCACGTCCGCCGACTTCTCCGGGTGGAACTGGACGCCCATGACATTCCCCTGCTCGACCACCGCCGTAAACGCGCCGCCGTAGCCGGTGACCGCCGCCGTTCCCGCGACCACGGGAGCGCGCCACGAGTGCGTGTAGTACACAAAGCCGCCATGCGCGACGCCGCGCAGCAGCCGCGAGTCCTCGCGCACCGCTTCGAGCGAGTTCCAGCCCACGTGCGGCGACTTGAGCGGTGTGCCTTCGTACCGGGCGGCAAAGCGCTCGCAGCGGCCTTGGAAGTGTCCCAACCCCGCCGTCGCCGGGGCCTCGGTCGAGCCCTCAAACAGCCACTGCAACCCCACGCAGACGCCCAGGAAGAACGCTCCCCGCCTCACGCTCTCCCGCACGGCCTCCGTCAGGCCAAGGTCGGTCAGCAGCTGCGTCGACTGGAAGTGCCCCACCCCCGGCAGGACAATCTTCGCGGCATGGCGCACCACGTCGGCATCTTGCGTGACCGTCACGTCGCCCGCGCCCAGATAGCGCAGCGCCTTCACCACGCTCGTCAGGTTCCCCGCTTTGTAGTCGATGACGGCGATCATCTGTGCTGTCCGTGCCGAATCACCTTGTCCAAAGCAAACCAGAGCGATCCAGTGACGAACTGGAGGCCCAAACCTATTGCGAGTAAAACGGTGAAGGCGTAGTAGATGCGAAGACTAAGCATTGCACGTAACGGGTGAAGAAGGATTGATGCAGCGAGTGAAAGTCCAAATGCAGAGAGACCTAAAGCATCTATGAGCACTTCGTTGGATAGGCCATGCCGAGAGAAGACGGAAAATAACGCGATAGCCGCAAATGGTACTGCGACCACGATCGCTCCTGTAGAGAGGCTAGTTCGTTGCCTAGCATCCATTAAAGCAGCCCCTTCGTGCTCGGCAGCATCTCGCGCATCCGCTCGTCCCGGCTGCACGCGCCGCGCAGCGCCCGCGCGAACGCCTTGAAGATCGCCTCGATCTTATGGTGGTTGGAGCGGCCATACATCGTCTTTACATGGACGTTTGCCTTCGCGCCGCGGGCGAAGCCGTCGAAGAAGTCCGCGAGCAACTCGGCCTGGAAGTCGCCCACCAGCCGCGTCTTCACCTTGCCGTCGACCACATAGGCCACGCGCCCGCTGAGGTCGACCGCCGCCACCGCCAGCGTCTCGTCCATCGCCATGACGAAGTAGCCGGCGCGCAGGATGCCCTTCTTGTCGCCGAGCGCCTTGCCGAAGGCCTCGCCCAGCGCGATGCCTACGTCCTCGACCGTATGGTGCTGGTCCACGTCGAGGTCGCCCGCGCAGGAGAGCGTCAGGTCGAAGCCGCCGTGCCGCGTGAACAGCTCCAGCATATGGTCGAAGAAGCGGATACCGGTCGAAACTTTGTACACGCCCTGGCCGTCGATGGCGAGCTTGAGCGCGATCTTCGTCTCAGTAGTGTGGCGCTTGATGGTGCCGGTACGCGGCTTCAGGGTCGCCATGCGATCTCCTTGAGCGAGGCTTCCAGCGCCTGCAACCCGGCGGTGACGTGCTCCTCTACGCCGATGGTGATGCGGACGAAGCCGTCGCAGCCGGGGTCGGCGGAGCGATCCCGCAGCAGCACCCCGCGCGCCCGCATCGCACTCACCAGTTCCCTGTGCTTCGGCCCGATCTTCATCAGGATAAAGTTCGCATAGCTTTCGAAGTAAGGCACACCCAGCGCGCGCAGGCCGTCAGCCATCCGCCCCCGCCCGACGCGCACCTGCTCGGCATACCATCCGAGATACTCTTCGTCCGCTAGTGCCACCGGTAAACAATCGAGCGCGACGCCGTTGACGTTATACGACGACGCCACCTTCCGCACATAGCGCAGCAGCTCGGGGTTACCCGCCAGCATTCCCACGCGCAGATTCGCCAACCCATAAGCCTTGGAAAACGTCCGCGCCACAATCAAGTTCGGCACGGCGTCGATGTCGCCGAGCAGCGTCTCGCCGTGAAAGTGAAAGTAGGCTTCGTCGATCATCACCGCGGCATGAGGCGCGGCTGCGGCGATGCTCAGCAGATGCTCCCGGCTGACGATCCCCCCCGTAGGATTGTTCGGCGACGACACCATCATCAGCTTCGTCCGCCCGCTGATCGCCTCCATAAACCGCTCATACGGAAACTCCAGCGTCGCATCCGATTGCACCTTCCGCAGATGCGTCGTCACCGCGCCGACGCTCACGTCGTACATGAAGAACGTCGGCGTGGCGATCAGCGCTTCATCCTCGGCATCCAAAAAGGCCGCGCAGACGAGATGGATCGCTTCGTCCACGCCGTTGGTCAGCAACACCTGATCGGCGACCAGCCCGAAGTGCTCGGCAACGATCCTCTCCACCGGTTCGCGCTCCGGATACTTCGTCAGCCCAGCCGCCGTCATCTGCTGTATCCGCTCAAGCACCCGCGGTGAAGGAGCCAGCGTGTTCTCGTTGAAGTCCAAACGCAACGCCTCGCGAGCCGCCAGCGGAGGATGGTACTCCGGCATCTCCAGCACCGCGCGCCGCGGCTTCACCATCATCTTATCGACGCTCATCGCATCTTCACCCGCACGCTCTCCGCGTGGCCCTTCAAACCTTCAGCCTCGGCCAGCGCGATGGTGTGCGGCCCCATCGCCTTTAGCCCGCCGAGCGTGTACTCCTGTACGGTAATGATCTTCACGAAATCCATCACGCTTAGCCCGCCCCGTATCCGCCCGAAGCGCCCGGTCGGCAGCACATGGTTCGGCCCGGAGACATAATCCCCCATCGACTGCGGCGCATACGCCCCCACAAAGACCGACCCAGCATTCCGCACCCACTGCAAATCCGCCGCCGCGTCCACCGTCAGATGCTCTGGGGCCAGACGATTGGTCAGCTCGCGCGCTTCCGCGACCGACTCGGTTACAAAGACACAACCCTGCGCCTCCAAGGACTGGAATGCAATCGCATTGCCCTTTGCCTGCCGTTTTAACTCGGTCAGCACTTGCTTTGCCAGCGCTTCCCGGCTGGTGATTAGGATCGCCAGCGCCTCGGGATCATGCTCCGCTTGTGCTACCAGGTCGGCCGCAATCCCCGCCGCGTCGCCCTTCTCGCTCGTCACCGTGATCTCCGTCGGCCCGGCCGGCATGTCGATCCCGCACTCCCCTGACACCAGCACCTTCGCCGCCGTGACATACAGGTTCCCCGGTCCGACGATCTTTTCCACCCGCCCGATCGTCTTCGTGCCGAAGGCCATCGCCGCCACCGCCTGCGCGCCGCCCACGCGGTAAAACTCCGTCACGCCCGCCAGATGCGCCGCTGCCATCGTCTCCCTTGCCGGCTTTGGCGAACACACCACGATTCGCTCCACGCCCGCCACCTTCGCCGGCGTCGTCGTCATCAGCAGCGTCGACGGCAATGGATACCGTCCGCCCGGCACATAGCACCCCACGCTCGCCAGCGGCCGTACAATCTGCCCCGTCTTCACGCCGCGCGCCGGAGAGATCGTCCATTTGCCCGGCATCTGCGCCTCCGCAAACGAGCGAATATTCGCCTGCGCCGTCCGCATGGCCTTCTGAAGCGGAAGATCCGTCGCCTCCCACGCGTCCTGCATCTCCTCCGGCGTGACGCGCAGACTGACGCCCTTCGCCAGCCCGTCCAGGCTCACCGCGTACTTCAGCAGCGCCGCGTCGCCGCCCGCGCGGACACCCGCGAGAATCTTCTTCACCACCGGCTCCACGCGCGCCGTCGTCACCGCGCCGCGCCGTTCCAGCGTCGCGATCAACGCCTCCGCCTCTTCTTTACCGCGTCCAAACGTCCGTACCAGCTTCATGCAACCCTCTTAGTCCACGAATGAGTCACGAAATACGCTAAAGAACAACCTTACTCAACGGGTACTCCACAATTCCGGTCGCGCCCGCCGCCTTCAGCTTCGGGATCACCTCCCGCACCAGCGACTCGTCCAGAATCGTATTCAGCGCCACCCATCCGGCATCGCTCAGCTGCGACACCGTCGGCGAGTTCAGCGCGGGCAACACCCCAACCACCGCATTCAGCGCATCCTTGCGAACATTCAGCATCAGGCCCACACGCCCCTGCGCCGCAATCGCCGCGTTCAGCATCAACGCCAGGTTGTCGATCTTCTCCCGCTTCCAGGCATTCGTGTAGGCGCTTTTGTTGGCGATCAGCTGCGTCTCGCTCTCCATCAGCGTTTCAATGATCCGCAAACGGTTCGCCTTCAGGCTCGACCCCGTCTCCGTCACCTCGACGATGGCATCGGCCAGCATCGGCGGCTTCACCTCCGTCGCGCCCCAGCTGAACTCCACCGTCACCGGGATGCCCTTGCCGGCGAAGTACCGCTTCGTAAACTCCACCAGCTCCGTCGCAATGATCTTTCCCGCCAGGTCCTCCGGCTTCTCGAACGGCGAGTCCTCCGGCACCGCCAGCACCCATTTCACCTTCTGCCGGCTCTGCTTGGAATATGTCAGGCTCGTCACATACTCCACATCGGTCTGGTTCTCCATCACCCAGTCGTTACCCGTCAGCCCGGCATCGAGCGCGCCATGCTCCACATACCGCGCCATCTCCTGCGCTCGCACCAACATGCACTCGATCTCCGCGTCGTCGATCGTGGGAAAGTAGCTCCGGCCATTCGCGAAAATCCGCCAGCCCGCGCGCTCAAACAGCGCAATCGTCGCGTCCTGCAAGCTCCCCTTCGGGATACCCAGCTTCAACCTGCCGCTCATGCGGTCACCGCCATTGCGATCGGTTTTGTAAAGCACCCCACCGTTCCTTCATGGCACACCAGCCCGTCGCCCTCGACCTCCACCTTGAACAGCAGCGCGTCGCTGTCGCAATCGGTCGAGGCCTCCACGACCCGCAGCCGATTGCCGCTCGACTCGCCCTTCATCCACAGCTTCTGCCGCGTCCGGCTCCAGAAGGTTACATAGCCCGTCTCGAGCGTCTTCGCATAGCTCGCTTCATTCAGAAAGCCCAGCATCAGCATCTGCCCGGTTGCCGCGTCCTGCACAATCCCCGGAACCAGTCCGTCCATCTTCGCAAAATCGATCGTCATAAGGGTCCTGTCTTCAAGTTTCATGTAAACCATAAAAAACCCGCCTCGCGAGATTCGCGTTAGCGGGCTTTTAGAATCCTGGACTGCGCTTCGTTCAGATCGCCGCACCGGATACACCCGCCCACGCGCTCGCCGCGTGGAGATGCAGATGGTACCCGTGGTTAAGCCGGTCGAACCTCATGTGTCCAAGCTACTGTAGCCTCGCTCCGGCTGTCAATCCGCTTTCTTGCTCTCATAACAGACGATGGACATCGATCATGATCTGCTCTACTCTTCGACTGTCCCGTTTGGGAGGAAATCCGCGCGATGAATTGCTGCTTAAGCCGCCTGCTCTCTTTTACTCTCTTACTCTCCGCCTCCATCACTCCAACGCCGGCGCAGACCGCCGCGAAAACAGCGGGAGCAACAGCCGCGACCTCTGCCGCCGCGACCGCCAATCTGCTTGACATCAACACCGCCACCCCCGCGCAACTCAAAGCGCTCAAGGGGATCGGCGACGCCTACGCGAAGCGCATCATCGACGGCCGTCCTTACACCGCCAAGAATCAGCTCACCACGCGCGGTATCCTGCCGCCGGCCGCTTACGACGGCATCAGGGATCGGATCGTCGCGCATGCCGTCAAAAAGTAGTTGTCGAAGCACCCTCGGGTAGTCCCGGTTTAGTCATCGACCTAACCGCAAATCGGCCGTTGGGATGCGCACCGCCCCTCTCCTGCCTTACAGTAGAGGGGTACAGCCGCCATGCCGCCCCGCACCCATCTCGAGCTCCGACCTCCGCAGCGATGGCTCTCTTTGGCATTCCTGATGCTGCTCACGGGTTGCCAAAGTCTTTCGACAGCCTCCTCCCCCCGCCTTCGCGTGATCGACCTATCAGCCGACGCGGGAACCCTCGACATCTATCAGGGCGCCCACGCCCTCGCCTACAATTTGGTCTACGGCAACGTCACCTCGTATGTCACGCTGGCACCCGGAACTATCACCACAACCGTCGTACCCGCCGGATCGAAACAAACGATCTCCGCTGAAAAGACGACCCTTGTACCCGGCTCCCAGTACACCCTGCTCCTCCATGGGCAGCTAGCCGCGCTCCGGCAGACGCTTCTGATCGATCAAGCGCCAACGCAGCCGGCATCGGTCGGCCCTATGGTTCGCTTTTTACACCAGGCGGAGCGCACCGGCCCCGTGGACATCTACTTCGTCCCCGCCGGAACCAGGCTGAGCGCGCGCTCGACCGTCCTGATCACGCTGCCCTCCGGCGTCACCACGGGCTATCTCCCCGTCCCTGCGGGTGCCGGTACGGTCATGATCCTTCCGGCGGGCACACGGCCGGCATCATCGCTCGCGCTTCATACCAGCCGCCAGGTCGAATATCTGCCAGGCTCCGCCCGCACGATGATCCTGCTCGATGCCTCGCCGACGCTCGCCCGCAGCCTCGACGTGATTGAGGCCGACGACCTCGAACCCTGAGTAAAACGTCGAGATTAGCGTATCGACGCCGCACTCTTCCGCAAGTTCAAACGGAACGGCCGGGGATGACTTTGGAATCCTCCCCGGCCGTTTACCCGTTGCTTGCTCAGTAGCGGTAGTGCTCCGCCTTGTATGGTCCTTCCACGGGAACGCTCAGGTAGTCCGCCTGCTTCTTCGAGAGTGTCGTCAGCTTCACGCCGATCTTCTCCAAATGCAATCGCGCCACCTCTTCGTCCAGCTTCTTCGGCAGGATATAGATGCCTACCTTGTAAATATCTTTGTTCGCCCATAGATCGAGCTGCGCCAGCGTCTGATTTGAAAAGCTGGCCGACATCACAAAGCTGGGATGACCGGTCGCGCAACCAAGGTTCACCAGCCGTCCCTCGGCCAGTACAAAGATGCTGTTGCCATTCTCAAAAGTGTACTTATCGACTTGGGGTTTGATATTCAGCTTCGTAACGCCCGGCAGCGCGTTCAGCGGCTCCATCTGGATCTCATTGTCGAAATGCCCGATGTTGCACACGATCGCCTGATCCTTCATCAGCTTCATGTGCTCGACCGTGATGATGTCCACATTGCCCGTAGCCGTTACATATATGTCGCCGCGCCCCAGCGTGTCCTCCACGGTCGATACTTCATGGCCTTCGATCGCCGCCTGCAACGCGTTGATCGGATCGATCTCCGTCACGATCACCCGCGCTCCCAGCCCGCGCAATGAAGCCGCCGAGCCTTTGCCTACATCCCCGAAGCCGCAGACCACCGCCACCTTGCCCGCGATCATCACGTCCGTCGCTCGCTTGATGCCGTCGACCAGCGACTCGCGGCAGCCGTACAGATTGTCGAACTTGGACTTCGTCACCGAATCGTTCACATTGATCGCCGGCACCAGCAGCTTGCCTTGCTCGAGCATCTTGTACAACCGGTGTACGCCCGTCGTCGTCTCCTCCGAAACCCCGCGCCACTCCTTCGCCGTATCCTGCCAGCGCGTCGGGTTCTCCGCGTGGACCTTCTTCAATAGCTTCTTAATGACATCTTCTTCAGTGGAACCCGACGGCGAGTTCACCCAGCCGCCGCCCTGCTCCATCTCCACGCCTTTATGGATCAGCAGCGTCACGTCCCCGCCGTCGTCGATCACCAGCTGCGGCCCCAGCACCCCACCCTTGCCGTCCGGGAAGCTCAACGACTCGTTCGTGCACCACCAGAACTCCTCCAGCGTCTCGCCCTTCCACGCAAACACCGGTATACCTGCCTCGGCGATTGCCGCCGCCGCGTGGTCCTGCGTCGAGAAGATATTGCAGCTTGCCCAGCGAACATCCGCGCCCAGCGCCACCATCGTCTCGATCAGCACCGCCGTCTGGATCGTCATATGCAATGACCCTGTCACGCGGACGCCGGCCAGCGGCTTGCCGGCCGCATACTTGTGCCGGATCGCCATCAGACCCGGCATCTCCTGCTCGGCAATATCGATCTCCTTGCGCCCAAACTCCGCCAGGCTGATGTCCGCCACCTTGTACTGCGCCGCGCGTCCGTTGTTCGATTTCACCTCGGAAAGCGTGACTACATCCATCGTTGCTGTCGCCATGAAAAGCTCCTCGTATCTGTTATGCAATCTTCGAAAGAATACCATCCACCCTACCGCCGCTACGTTGTCCGGCTTGCTTCACCACCCGCCGCGACTTCAATTCGCCCGCTCGATCTTGCCACCGTGAAACTTTAAACGCAGCACACGCTCGCTCGCCGACAGCCGCTCTGCCTCCGCCCCCTCCATCGTCACGTTCCAGTTGTAAGCCCGCGGATCGCGCAAACCCGCAAGATCGTCCGCGGGAAGCTCCCCCGCCCGGTCGTTCACCAGATACCTTCCAGTCGCCGTGCGATACGTCAAAATGCGCTTAAGCCCCGGATCGGCCGTCATCGCCATCCCCGCGAAGTACCCGTCGTAGTTCGGCATATCCTCAAGCACCAGCACCTCCGTCCCCGGTTCCCGCGACAGCTCGCGCGCGATCCCGTCCGCGATCCCGTTATAGATGGTTTGCGCCTGCCCCACCTCCGACGCCCCCCACGTATACCCGCCCGATGAGATCAGCCCCGTCTGCTTCAGCCGCACATCCAGAAACCCCCCCGCGACCATCGCGCTGAACACGAAACAGCACACCCGCCCGGCCCTGTTCTCCGCGCTCGCCCACCCAAACCGCGTCAACGCGATCCCCAGTCCGATACTTACCCAGAACGCCGCCATCGATCCGTAATAAGGAGCCACCCGCGCCGGCAGCACGGCGAACAGCGACACCGAAGCCACCCCCGCCAGCAGGCAGAACACAACATCCCGCGGCCGCTCTCCCAACAGCCGCGGCACTCTCCGGATCGCCGCAAGTACCCCACACGCTACCGCAATCCCCAGCCAATTCGGCAGTGTCTGCAACCCCGCATACTTCACCGGAAACTCGAACGACCCGACATACCACGTCGCATACCCGAAGACCCGCAGCAGCGCGTCGAAGGAAAATCCCAAAGGATACGGAGGCGGCCCCGCCAATAGCCGTTTCGCATGAAAGAACGGTACCGTCGCCGTCGCCCCATACACCGCCACCCCCAGCGCCGCCGCTCGCAGCCTTCGTGCCAACGGCAACGTCCCCGTCGTCCCCGGCCGTAGCCAAAGCACCAGCCCTACCAGCAACGGTGCCGCAAACGCGCTCTGCTTCGCCAGCGTCGCCAGGCAGAAACACCCCCACGCCGCGACATGCAACGCCGCCGCCGTCCATCCCCGTCTCCGGATCGCCACGAGCAGCGCCGGCACCATCAGCCCGCACAGCAAAATCACCAGCGCATCCCCAAGCGCACAGGTCCACGTCACGATCGGGTAAATCTCACTCCGCGACGAGTACAGCATGGCACCCGCCGCCGCCGCTACCCGCGAATACCTCAGCGCTCGCGCCACAGCGAAGGCCGTCAGGCTCCCCAGCAGGTTCACCGCAAACAAGCCCAGCAGAAATGGCCGTGCCCACACCCCGAAGTGCCGCAGCATCACCCCGATATACAGCACCGTACCCAAAGGCCGAAAGTTTCCATCCACTGAATCCAGCGCGTCCCAGGCCAGCCACGGACGCCCCGCCAAAATCTTCCTCACCGAAGCCGCTCCCAGCAGCATCCAGTCGTCCTTGTCGAACCCTCCCGCCAGCACCGCCGGCAGCCAAAAGAGGCAGAAGCACCCCCCCACCGCCGCCGCAAAGTACCACACCGGCAACTCGCTCCATCGCCGTTCGCGAACGAGCCAGCCCCGCGTCATAGCGACCAGCGCCAGAAACAGCAGCGCCGCGATCAGCGCTCCCGGCAGGTGCTCGAAACCGTACTGCATCCTCGGGTTCAGCCCACTCAGCTCGCCTTGCTGCACCCGCCTTCTCACCATGACCGCCGCTCCAGCCGCGGCGAGCATCGTCAGCCCGGCGCAGCCGAAAGCGATCTCCTCCAGCCCGATGCGCCGCCCCTTCTCGTCCGCGGAGCGCTTCACCCGCGCTCCGCCGCCAACAGCTTCCGCTTCCGTTCCACGCCCCACCGGTAACCCGTCAGGCTCCCATCCTTCCCCACCACGCGATGGCAAGGCACCGCCACCGCGATCGGGTTCGCCCCGCAAGCCGCCGCCACCGCCCGCACCGCGCTCGGAGCACCCAGGCCCGCGGCCACCTCCGAATAGCTCCGCGTCTCCCCACGCGGAATCTCCCGCAGTGCCCGCCATACCCGCTGCTGAAACGCCGTCGCCCGCACATCCATTGGAAAGCTCGCCGCCACAGGATGCTCCGTCGTCTGGCTCAGCACAAAGGCCACCGCCTCGGCCAGCCACCCGGTATTTCCCTTGGCGGCCGCAAGCTGCGCCTTGTCGAAGCTCGCCCGCAGCCCCGCCACCAGCTCCGCGTCGTCCCGCCCGAACGCGATGCTGCATACCCCCACACCCGTCGCCGCCACCAGCATCCGCCCCAGCGGACTCCCCGCCGTGCAATACCGAATCACCAGCCCCGCGCCACCCTCCCGCATCAGGCGCGGCGTCATTCCCAGCACGGCGTTCGACTGCTCATACAACCGGCTCGACGACCCGTAACCCGCGTCATGGATCGCATCGGTAATCTTCTTTTTGGGCGATCTCACGCCGTTCTTGAAGCTCTCCACCCGCGCCGCCTTCGCGAATTGCCCCGGACTTACTCCAAGCACCCGCTTGAACCCGCGCAGAATCGTCAACCGCCCCACCCCCGTAGCCTTCGCCACCTCGTCCAGCCGTGTGCGCTCCGTCGCATGGGCCTTCAGGTAGTCCGATACCGCCGCGATCGCTCCCGCCTGCGGATCGGCCTTCGCCTCCGTCCGGTCCGGTTCACACCGCAGACACGCCCGATAGCCCGCCTCCCGCGCCGCGTCGGCCGTCGGGTAGAAGCTCACATTCTTTCGCGCCGGCCTGCGGCTGGGGCAGCTTGGCCGGCAATAAATCTTCGTCGACTTCACCGCATAGAAAAACTGCCCATCGGCCGCCGCATCGCGCTCCAGCACCTGCTGCCACTGCCGCCCCGGAAAGAAGCTCGGCACCCCATCCACTTTGATCTGCTCCGTCATCGTCGTCATACCAGTATCGTCCACCATCGATCACTACCGCCACACTCCGCTTTGTGCGGGCAAACTCGTGCTGTATCCTCACAATACGGCCGCATCGTTGCTCTTGAGGAGTTCATGAACAATCAGCAGCTCTACCTCGCTATCGGGCTTCCCACGTTGACGAGCCTCATCACGCTCACGCTGGTCTGCCTCGCCTGGCTTTCAGGCCGCGCCTCGGACAGGGAGCTTCGTCGGGAGATACATCAAGAGATGCGCGAACTTCGCATGGACATCGACAAGCGTTTCGACGCCGTCGATCGTCGTTTCGACGCCGTTGACCATCGCTTCGACGCCGTTGACCATCGCTTCGACGTCATCGAGCGCCGCTTCGATCCCATCGACGCCGCCCTCCGCTACTTCCACGGCATCACGGGCGGCCACGAAGCCCGCCTCAACCTGCTCGAAAAGAAGTAGCTTCGTCCACTCAGGGAGAATCCATGCGCCTCCATCTCGCCGCCGCCCTTCTTGCCCTGGCCGCTACCCTCCACGCCGCTCCCAAGCAGCTCGACGGCTCCTACACCTTCAAGAAGAACGGCTGGACCTACGTCCACCTGCAGGGCACGCCCGCCGAGATCGGCTTCCAGCATGGCTACCTGCTCTCCGCCGAAATCGAAGACAACTACCACGTCTTCAAGCTCGAAAACGACCATAACTCCGGTCGCGACTGGAACTTCTTTCGCGATGCTTCAAAGAACGTCCTCTGGCCCAAGGTCGAGCCCGAATACCGCGCCGAGCTGCAGGGCATCGCCGATGGCCTGAAGGCCAAAGGCTCCACCCTCGACCTCTGGGATGTCGTCGCCCTCAACGGCAACCTCGAGCTCACCGACTACTACCTTCCCTGGCTCAACAAGAAGGAAGGCAAGGCCAACCCGCCCAAAGACGTCGCCCCCGGCAAGTGCAGCGCCTTCATCGCCACCGGTTCTATGACGAAAGACGGCAAGATCGTCATCGCCCACTCCAACTGGTCGCCCTACGCCGAAGGCGAGCGCTGGACCGTTATCTTCGACATCGCCCCCGCGCACGGCCAGCACCTCCTCATGGACGGCGCGCCCGGCATCATTACCAGCCAAGACGACTTCGGCGTCAACGCCTCCGGTCTCATGATTACCGAAACCACCCTTCCCATGGCCTTCGGCTGGGATTCGACCGGTACCCCCGAGTTCGTCCGCTCGCGCAAGGCCATGCAGTACGCCACCTCCATCGACCAGTATGCCGCCATCATGCGCTCCGGCAACAATGGCGGATACGCCAACTCCTGGCTGGTCGGCGACCGCAAGACCGGTGAGATCGCCTACCTCGAACTCGGCCTCCATCACACCCCCCTCACCCGCAAGTCCGACGGCTATTTCGTATCGTCCAACTTCGCCGCCGACCCCGACCTCATCCGCGACGACACCCCCGGCTTCGACACCGCCAACAAGTCAAGCAGCATGAACGCCCGCCACCTCCGCGCCGAAGACTTCATGCGGCAGCATAAAGGTCAGCTCGACACCGCCCTCGCCGAGGCCTTCCTCTCCGATCACCTCGATACCTTTGTCGGCGCGGAGAAGCCCGACCAGCGCTCCCTCTGCGGCCACACCGACAAAGCCAGGGAAGGCGAACCCGTCTGGGGCGAAAAGCCCTACGAGCCCATGGGCGCGGTCACCGGCAAAGTCATGGACGCTACCCTCGCCGCCGACATGAGCTTCATCGCCCGCGCCGGCCACCCTTGCGGCGACGACTTCCTCGTCCAGCCCTTCCTCGCCGATCATCCCGAGTTCGCCTGGGAGAAGCCCATCCTCAACGACATGAAGGCCGGCCCCTGGACTACCTTCACCACCACCGAAGCCGCTTCCAGCCTGACCGCCGCCAACCGCTAGCCCGACGATTGCAGCTATGTACCCCCGGGCATCTGCGTGTCAAGTCCTCTTTTTTCTCGAAATCGTGCTATCACGCTTGCTATGTACAACTTACAGGAAAAAGTCAAATTGCGCGGGAGTTATCGTTGAACAGGTATCCTTGAAATAGATCACTTAGCGCGAGCCCTGAACTCGTCGAAATGGCTGCACCTGCAAACGACAAAGCTCGGCCTCTAAGCTGCTCATTACAGATACTTTACGCACAAAGTATCTGTAATGAACACTTTACCGGTACCGTTCTCGCTAAACTTCCTGTTTTGAACACTTTAGCTTTAGGGTTATTTTTCTAAGCGAAGCTCGCCCGCTTCACCTTCTGCCGGAAGTCCTCGCCGCGCATCTCGACTGGCACGCACATCTCCTGCAGCCGCGACCAGATGCGTTCACCGATCCGGTCGCCCAGCGTCAGCTGCGCCATGGCCCGCTTCACCTCTTGCGTCGAGCTCTCGGCGAACTTGTCCACCGGCTCCGCGAAGCTGATCGACGGCGGCTCGTTCGCCAGGTTCGAAGTCACAATCGTCGACCGGTCCTCGTTATACCGACTGCTTAGAATGTACGAGGTCGTGTCCCACGTCCAGTCCGTCGGTGTAAGGTCGCCCAGGTCGTCGAGCACCAGCAGGTCGCATTTGATCGCCGCGTTCAGGATCTCGGCCTCCGCCCCAGCTGTCCGCAGGCTATAGATGGATCGCAGATGATCGAGCAGCTCCTTGTGCTCCCAGAACACCCCGGTCGCCCCCCGGTTGGCGATCACGTTCTTGAGGATGCCGATCGAAAGATGCGTCTTCCCCAGCCCGCGTGGCCCGGTCAGCAGCAGGCCCTTGCCCGCCGTCTGCACCGGAAACCCCTCGGCAAACGTCTTCGCCGTCGTCAACGCTTTCTTGATGCTCTTGGTTGCCGAGCTGTGCAGCGTCTCATAACTGTCCAGCGAACAAAGTTCATATCGCCGGGGAATGCGGGCGTTTTTCAGCAGTCGCGCCGCACGCAACTCAATCCTGCAGGCACAATCCCGCGCGAACTGCGTGCCATCGTCGCGCTGGACGATAGTAAGACCAAGACCGTTGCAAAGAGGACAAACCGAAGCCATACGTCCCTTCAGTATGGCAGCCCTGCCCGGCATGAATCGAAATGCCGCTGTGCGAATCTGGATTATTGGATACACTGGAAACACTGTCTGTGTGCCTCGCAAAGCGATGCACGGACGGCGGCGCGGCAGGCCGCACGATGTGGACGTGAGTACACCGTTTGCAAGCGGGCGGAAGGATGAAGCGAAGAGCCGGCAGGCAACTTCAGAGATAAGGAACATACCATGCCTAAA
This sequence comes from uncultured Acidobacteriaceae bacterium, assembly GCA_964246805.1. Classification (GTDB taxonomy): domain Bacteria; phylum Acidobacteriota; class Terriglobia; order Terriglobales; family Acidobacteriaceae; genus Edaphobacter. Next base: position 21,625 of record CAXTRY010000019.1, on the reverse strand, counting down.
GAGGGAATTCACCCGTCGTACAACGAGATCACCGTCAAATGCGCCTGCGGCTCGAACTTCAAGACTCGCTCCACGCACAAGGGCGACATCGTCCTCGAAATCTGCTCCGCCTGCCATCCCTTCTTCACCGGCAAGCAAAAGCTGATCGATACCGCCGGCCGCGTCGAGCGCTTCCGCCGCAAGTTCGCCAAGTCCGACGCGGGCAAAGCCGCCACCGAAGCCAAGTAGCCGGGTTCACCATCTACCGAAGGCCTCCGCGGAAGCGGAGGCCTTCTAATTGTCTTCAGCGATTGCAGATTTCCCCAATGAAGAAGCGTTACACCCTCGAACAGAAGCGCTGGGACGACCCCGTGGCCTACACGATGCCCGAGCGCATCCGCGTCCCCCCCAGCTTTCAGATCGGCGGGGTGAACATAGCTCCGGCGACGGTCCTCGCTCCCATGGCCGGCGTGACCGATACCGTCTTCCGCCGCTTCATCAAGAATGCCAGCCAGTTCACGGCCGCCTCCACGCAGGCAGATGTCGAGGCCTCGCAGTCGAATCAACGCTCCGGCTGCGGCCTCATCATGACCGAGTTCACCTCCGCCGACGGCCTCTCCCGGATGCGCGAGACCAAGCGCAAGCGCTACCTGACCTACTACGACGATGAGCACCCTATCTCCGCCCAGCTCTTCGGCTCGAACCCGGAGACGCTCGCCGACTCCGCCCGCATCGTGCAGGACGCCGGCTTCGATCTCGTCGACCTCAACCTCGGCTGCCCGGCCAAGCGCGTCGTAGCCTGCAACGGCGGCTCGGGCCTGCTGCGCGATCTGCCGCTCATCGAAGTCATCTTCAAAGCGGTTCGCGCCGCCGTCACCATCCCATTTACGGTCAAGTTCCGCATGGGCTGGAACGACCATCACATCGTCTGCGTCGAGCTCGCCAAGCTGGCCGAAGATTGCGGCCTCGATGCCGTCGCCCTCCACGCCCGCACACGCGAAGACGGCTACACCGGACAAGCCCGCTGGGAGTACATCGCCGCCGTCAAGGAGGCCGTCCGCATTCCCGTCATCGGCAACGGCGACGTCCGCACCCCCGAAGACGCTGCCGCCATGGTCGAAGCGACCGGCTGCGACGCCGTCATGATCGGCCGCGCCGCTCCGTCGAACCCCTGGATCTTCCGCCAGATCGCCCAGTACACCGCGACCGGCCGCTACGACCAGCCGTCCGATGAAGATCGTTACCGCATGATCCGCACCTACTTCGCCATGCTGGTCGACGAACTGGCTCTTGAGGAGCAGGCTGAAGCCACCCGCGCCGCGGCCATCACCGCCTCCGGCCAGACCGCGCGTGAGCAGCGCCACCGCGACTGTGTCGGCAAGATGAAGCAGTTCGCCAGCTGGTTCACCCACGGCGTCCCAGCCGGCGGCGCGCTACGCAAGCAGATCTTCGAGGCCAAAAAAGGCCCGCAGGTGCTCGATGCCGTCGAGGCATTCTTCTCCGCTGAAGCGTCGCGAAGGGAAGTCCCGACGCTCGCCTGAACCATCGCTGTGATAGGTTGAGCCTCAGGAGAATCCTGATGGCTCGCAGCGAAAACTACCAGTGCGATGTGTGCGGCAACTCCAAAGGCGAGCAGGAGATGTGGTGGATGGCCTGGGTCGACTGCTTTCCGCTGGCTGAGAGCGGGGACACGCAGCCGCTCATGAAAGTAACCCGTTGGGAGATCCGCCATGCCCATGAGGAAGGGGTCAAACACCTTTGCGGAGCGCGCTGCGCCGGTACGCTGCTCGATCGCTGGATGACCGAGCAACACGAAAACCCGGAAGAGCGCTGCTAAACTTTACAGCGGCGGTTTCTGTGTCTTCGGGTCCGGCTGAGCCTTATCGTCTGTAATGTCCTGCCCATTGAAGATGATGCGGCTGTTCGTCCGGAACTGCTTATAGTCCGTGTATTTGACAATATTTCGCATATGCACGTCCTGCGCCATGGCACCCTGCTGCGCGGGAAAATGCAACGTGCCCTCGGCCTTTGTGTACGTCGGGAACCAATATTTTCCATCGATCTGCTCATAGTACGTCGTGAACGGCGGCGAGAGGTCTTCATGGCCCCGGCGCTTGTCCTGCGGCACCGTTATTCCGTTCACGAGCACAATTTGCAGGTCCTGCTGATCCACCCAGACCTTGCCCTGAAAGTACCGCTTGCCCTTTTCTAATGTCTTCGGCCCCGCCTGGAAGACATAGGTATCGAGCTCGTCGACCTTTTGCCGGCCGAGATACGTTACCTCGTACTTAGGCAGATCTTCCGCGGTCAGGACGAAGGGCAGCCGGTGCTCGATCTCTTCGAAATCGGCGGGCGTCATCAGCACGCGCTCCAGGGTATTCTGCGGCGCAAAGACGACGTGCTCCTCGCGCTTGCCTTCACGGCCGAAGACAATGTCGGTCACCTGCTGATATTCCCCATCCACCTTGTTCGAGTCTTCGGCGATCGTGTCCACCTTCACCGCTTGGCGAAAAGTGTAGTTCTGGCGGGCCTGGTTGAAGGCCGACTCGCGCGCGCCCATCTTTTGAACGATCTCCTGCGCCGTTATGCCGGCGGGCGGGGAGGGGTCGAGCGTCCCAAAGCCCGCCCCATCCTGCATCGCGGCATGCGCGCCGGATGATACGAAAGCCGCTGCCAGGCAGACCAAAAGGCGACTTTTAACGAACATGCTGAACTTCATGCGCGGATTCCATCTCCCTGTAGCATAGACGCGAATCTCGCCGCGCGGGCAGCACAGAGAGCAAGCCGCGCTTCCATGTCAATTATCTTGCGGCGAGCACGGAGCTGTCGAAGTGGTCCAGCAGGTCACTCACATCGCGGTACACGGCGACGCATCCAGCCTTTCGCAGTTCCTCCTCGGGCCACCCGCCGCAGGTCACACCGATGGTGCGAAGGCCGCACTTGCCGGCAGCCTCCGCGTCATAAGGAGTATCCCCTAAGGCAACGGCGCGGTCGGCGGAGAGGTTCAGCTTCTTCAGCGTCGCGGCAAAGATATCGCCATGCGGCTTGCTTCGTTTGGCATCGTCGGAGGAAGAGCTCTCCTCGATCAGGTCTTCCATGTGCGCGATCTTCTTATAGGTCTCCAGGTCCTCTTTGCTGGCGGAAGAGGCCAGCGCCAGCCGGATCTTCGCGTCTTTGAGTCTGAGGAGGAACTCACGGACACGGGGGAACGGCTTCACCTGCGGCAGGTAGTCCGTCTGGAAGACGAACTTGCGGTAAGCCTCCAACGGTTTCTCGACCGCCGCGAGCTTCCACTCGGGGAGAAACACAGGCATCAGTTCGTCGCCGCCTTTGCCGATCTGGCTCCATGCCTGCTCGAAGCCGACTTCCGCGTCCATAGCCGCAAACGCCTCTTGCCAGGCCCTCGCGTGCAGCTGATTGCTATCGACCAGCGTACCGTCGATGTCGCACAGGATCGCTTCCACCATTCTGCTGCTCCTCCATCCCGGACGGGAACGGTCATGATCTATAACTCTGATGCAAACTCCGCGATCGATAGCTTCACGGGAACCCCTCACATCAGCCGCTACAATCGAGTAAATGGATGGCACTCCCGAGAAAGACCCGCGCACCTACTTTGCCGCCGAGCGGACCTTTCTCGCCTGGATACGAACCGGCCTCGGCTTGATGGGCATCGGCTTCGCGGTAAGCCGCTTCGGGTTGTTCCTGCGGGAGCTGCGCGCCAACCAACCTCACATGTCCGCCCATACGACCGGCGTCTCCGTCTGGTCGGGCGTCGCCCTCGTCTGCCTCGGCGTCATCGTCAACATCGCCGCCGTGGCGCAACACATGCAGCTGGTGCGCGAACTCCGCAGCGGGAGTTGGGTACCCGGACGCGTCTCGCGCAATGCGGTTGCGCTCGCTCTCCTGCTGGCGGCGGTCGGTTTGGGGATGGCGATCTATCTGGTAGCGGTGCGTTAGGGCGTCCATTCGACGGTGCAGGCGCGCAGAGCATACACTATGGCTCCTATGGTATCGCCTCGTTTCTTCGTTCTCGTGTTGCTCGCCGCCACGTCGATTTGCAAGGCGCAAACGCTCTCGCAACCTACCGTTCTGGTCGACCTCGATCATCGGGAAGCGGTAAGTCTGGATGGTGACTGGCATTTCATCGTCGACCCCTACTTCGGCGGCCTGTACAGCTTCCATCGCGAGATCAAAAAGAACGGCTACTTCATGGACGCGGACTCGAACGCCGCCACGGGCCAGCCGATCGAATACGACTTCGCTAAATCGCCCACGATCAAGGTGCCCGGCGACTGGAATATCCAGCGCGATTCGCTCTTTTACTACGAGGGACCGCTCTGGTACGAGCGCAAGTTCGAGGCCACGCCGAAGCCGGGTAGGCGCGCCTTCTTCCATATCGGCGCGGCGAACTACCGGGCGAAGCTATGGGTGAACGGGCAGCACATCTGCGATCACGAGGGCGGCTTTACCCCATTCGACTGCGAGGTGACCTCCGCGTTGAAGACCGGGCAGAACTCGGCCGTCATCAACGTCGATAACACCCGGCTGGACGACGGCGTTCCGACGCTCAATACGGATTGGTGGAACTATGGTGGCCTCACCCGCGACGTCTCGCTCGTGACCACGCCCGATGCCTTTATCGACGACTACGATCTGCACCTAAGCCGCGCGGACCATAAGACCATTGAAGGCTATGTCCACGTAGACCATGCCGCCGGCGCCAAGGTTCATGTCAGCATCCCCGAGCTGAAGGTTGAGACGGACGCGGCAGTCGATGGCGATGGCCGGGCAGCCGTGTCGGTTATGCCGCAAGGATTGCAGATGTGGTCGACCGAGACGCCGAAGCTCTACCAAGTACACATCGCGAGCGGCCCGGACATGCTGACCGACGAGATGGGCTTTCGCACGGTGGAGGTGCGCGGGACGGAGATTCTGCTCAACGGCAAGCCAATCTTCCTGCGCGGTATTTGCATCCATGCCGAAGCTCCTTATCGCACGGGCCGCGCCTACTCCGAGAAGGACGCCACGACGCTGCTAGGCTGGGCGCACGAACTCGGAGCGAACTTCGTCCGGCTGGCGCACTACCCTCACGACGAGCGGATGACGCGGACCGCGGATCGCATGGGCATTCTTGTTTGGAGTGAGATTCCCACCTACTGGGCGCTGCGCTTCGACGATCCGGCGGTGCTCGCGAAGGCCGAGCAGCAACTGCATGAGGAGCAGCGACGCGACCGAAACAAGGCCTCGGTGATCCTGTGGTCGGTGGCCAATGAGACGCCCAACACCCCGGCGCGGACCGCCTTCCTGACAACGCTGGCCAATAGCGCGCGGAGCTATGACCCGACGCGGCTCGTAACGGCGGCGCTGCTGGTCCGCAACCAGAGCCATGCCGAGAGCGGCGATCTGCACGCAGGATCGGGCGAGGCAAACGTGAAGATCGTGGACGATCCGCTGGGTAAGGCGCTCGATGTGATCGGGGCTAATGAGTACATCGGCTGGTACGAGAAGACGCCGGAGGATGCGCTGACGACGACGTGGAAGATCGCTTATGATAAACCGCTCATTATGAGCGAGTTCGGGGGCGATGCGAAAGCCGGTCTGCATGGCGGCGACCGTGATCGCTGGACCGAGGAGTACCAGGCCGACGTCTTCCGCAACCAGCTCGTGATGCTGAACAAAATTCCCCAACTGCGCGGCATAAGCCCATGGCTGCTGATGGACTTTCGCTCTCCGGTGCGTCTTCGACCGGGGGTGCAGGACAACTTCAACCGAAAGGGTTTGATCTCCGACCAGGGCGAGAAGAAGAAAGCGTTCTTCGTGTTGCAGAAAGCCTATCGGGAGAAGACGATCGGGAAGTCCGAGTAATCAATACTCCAGATGGTAGGGCGCGGGGTAGGTGAGGGTGCCGTTCGACCGTTCGTACCACATGAACATCTTCTTGGGGCTGCCGTTGATCGTGCCGGCGACGATGATGCCGGTGCCGGTGCGCTTGGAGATGTCGACGTGATGGGACTTGATGGGACCCCAATCGCTTTCGGTCGTCCAATCTTCGGTAAAGCGCTTGAAGGTATAGTCGTACTTCTGAGGGTGGTCCTGCCAATGCGGATCGTTCGTCCAGATAGCGTAGGCCTTGTTGTAGTCTTTGGCTTCGAGGTCGGAGAGAAACACGTTTACCCTGTGCTCGGCGGGCAGGTTGAGGAAGAGCCAGCCGTGGCCGAAGAGATAGCCGCCGACGGTGAGCAGCGCCATGGCCAGCACGAAGACGATGCCGCCGATGAGGAGATTACGCGCGCGGTTTTCAGTGGTGGCGTTGTACTGCGGAGCGTTGAGCAGGGTCATCGGGCAAGGCCTCTTTTGTGATTAGACACCGGACGTGCCCCTATCGGCTGTCTCCGCCCGCAAGGCTTTCAGATGATGCCGCATGTGGGCGATATAATCTTCCATGACGAAGCCGAAGGTCATCTGGCTGGCGGGAAAGACGCAGATGCGTCCGAGATGATGCCGCGAGACGTGGCGCATGGTCCAGGCGATGTGCTCGTTGAGCGCGCGCCAAAGTTCGAGGATCGAGGCCCAGTCTTTCTCGGCGTAGCGTTGGGCGTAGACCCAGGCCTCCTGTTCGTAGCCGGGGGAGCGCACCTCCGGCTCGATGTCGAGCACGGTTTCCAGCCGAACGATTCGGTCGAGATTGTTGACGGCTGAGTCGATCAGGTGGCCGATGACTTCCTTTGGGCACCACTTGCCCTCGGCCGGCATAAGGCCTGCTTGTTCACTTGGCATGGCGCTCAGCCAGACCAGGGCCGCGGTGACCGCCTCGTCGAGTTCAATCCCGAGCTCGACAGGGTCGAGACGATCGAGAGGCGTGGGCTGCGCGTAGATTACCGCCATGCGAAGGCTCCGGGAAAAACCTCGAACTCCGTGCCGGTGTCGAGGAGATACACCGAGACTACATCGAAGCGTACAGAGATGCGGCGGCGCTTTTCTTCGGGGAAGGCCTTAAGGTAGGCGCGGGCAAGGCGGCGGAGCATCTGTTGCTTGTCGGCGTCTACGGCGGATTCGGCGGGCGAGAGGTCGCGCGCGGTGCGGGTCTTAACCTCAATAAAACAGAGATCGTCTTCTTGCCAGCCGATCAGGTCCACATCCCCGCGCATCTTCACGCTGGTCCACCGCTGCGCGACGATCGTGTAGCCTAGCCGCCGGAGATGGAAGAGGGCGGCTTGTTCACCCCGCAGGCCAGTCTGCAGGTGTGCCGGTAGAGGGTGTCTCCTCAGCCGACCCAGCCTTGTCAGACCCCACTCCTGCAGGCCTATCCAATTTCGGTGAATGTGGTTCAAAGGCGGCTCCGGCTACAGCTCAGCGGCTTCATTCCATGCCTTGAAGACGAACTCGTTGAGCGGCTTGCGGGTGCGAGGAGCCATTTCGGCGGCCTGCATCTTCTCGCTGAGCATGGAGGGGTCTCCAAGATAGCCGAGCGCCCATACAGCGCCGATCTCGAAATCGTCCGGGATGCTGAAGCTGGCGCGGGCCTTGTCTTTATCAAAGCCACCCATGCCATGCGTGTGCAGGCCGAGAGCCGCCGCTTCGAGCGAGAAACCGGCCGACGCCGCGCCGGTGTCGTGGAGGGCGTAGGCGTTGGGCTGGCCGCTCTGAGTGAAATTCTTTTTGCCGGCGGAAAGGATGAGCACGGGCGCGGATTTGGCCCAGCCCTGATTCGTCTCCACGAGCGTTTCAAAGATTTTGGTGTAGGTTTCATCGTCTTTTTTGCCGACAAGGAAGCGCCAGGGCTGCTCGTTATAGCTCGATGCCGCCCAGGCGGCCGCTATAAAAATCTTGACCAGGTCCGCGCTCCCGACAGCTTCGGCCGAGAAGGCCCGAGGGCTCCACCGTTTCAGCAGAAGGTCTTCGACGCCGGAATCCGCCGGTCCATGCTTCAGTACATTCAGGTCTTGCGGCATTGCTGCTCCCTCGATCGGTTTTCCCTAGGATACTTCGGTCGAGCGTCAAATACCATTGCCTGCGCGGCCAGACCCTGCGATACTTAGGAGTGCCTACACCGCACAAGCTTTCCCCACATCTGAAGAGGTCGCGGACATGTCTGCAAAGTACATCTTTGTAACGGGCGGGGTCGTGTCTTCGCTTGGAAAAGGTCTGGCGGCGGCCTCGATCGGCTGCCTGCTCGAAGCGCGCGGCGTTCGCGTCAACCTCATGAAGTTTGATCCCTACCTGAACGTCGACCCCGGCACGATGTCCCCCTTTCAGCATGGCGAGGTTTTTGTAACGGATGACGGCGCGGAGACGGATCTCGATCTCGGGCATTATGAGCGCTTTACTCATGCCAGGCTAACGCGGGATAACAACCTGACAACCGGTCGCATCTATGAGCAGATCATCACCAAAGAGCGCCGGGGCGACTACCTCGGCAAGACGGTGCAGGTCATCCCGCATGTCACCAACGAGATCAAGAATGCCATGCGCAAGGTCGCGGCGGACTGCGAGGTGGTGATCGTCGAGATCGGCGGTACCGTGGGCGACATCGAGTCGTTGCCATTTCTGGAAGCGATTCGCCAGATGCGGCAGGAGCTTGGCCGAGACAACACCTGCTTTATGCACATGACGCTGGTGCCCTGGATCGCCGCGGCCCAGGAGCTGAAGACGAAGCCGACGCAGCATTCGGTTAAAGAGATGCTTTCGATCGGCATCCAGCCCGACATCCTGCTGTGCCGGGCGGATCGCGCCGTGCCCCGCGAGATGCGCTCGAAGATTGCCGCCTTCTGCAACGTCGAGGAGAAGGCCGTCATTGTTGCCCGCGACGTGCCCTCGATCTACGAGGTGCCGCTCAATTTCGCCGAGCAGGGAGTGGATGCACTTGCCTTGAAGTATCTGCGGCTCGAAACGAAAGAGGCCGATCTTAGCAGATGGCGAGACCTGGTCCATCGTGCCCACCACCCGAAGGATGAGGTCTCGATCGGGATCGTCGGCAAGTACGTCGAGTATGAAGATAGTTATAAATCGCTGAAGGAAGCACTGGTGCATGGCGCCCTAGCACATAACCTGAAGCTGCAGGTGACGTGGATTGAAGCCGAGGGCTTGGAGACGCACAATTATGCTGAGCAACTGGCGGGCTTCGACGGCATCCTGGTGCCTGGCGGCTTCGGCAAGCGCGGCATCGAGGGGATGCTGAATGCGATTCGCTACGCCCGCGAACAGCTGGTGCCCTATTTCGGCATCTGTCTTGGGATGCAGACGGCTTGCATCGAGTACGCGCGTAATGTATGCGGCTTAAAGGACGCGAACTCGGGCGAGTTCGATCCGGCGACGCCGCACCGCATCATCTACAAGCTGCGTGAACTGACAGGCGTCGAAGAGATGGGCGGCACCATGCGGCTGGGCGCGTGGGCCTGCACCATGGAACCCGATTCGCTGGCCGCCAAGGCTTACGGCACGACGGAGATCAGTGAGCGGCACCGGCATCGGTACGAGTTCAACCGCGAGTACGAGGCCGTGCTCACCGGCGGCGGCCTGCGGCTGACGGGAACGACGCCGGACGCGACCTATGTCGAGATCGTCGAGATACCCGGTCACCCGTTCTTTCTCGGCTGTCAGTTTCATCCGGAGTTCAAATCGAAGCCGCTCGAGCCGCACCCTCTGTTCCGGGAGTTTGTGGCGGCCAGCTATCGGCACAGGCTGATTTCAAAGAGAGACCCGATGGAAGCTGAGGTCATGGCTGAGGCGGCTGAGGCGTAGGGACGGCATCTTTCTTGGAGCCGCCGAAGCTTTTCTGAATGTCCTCTTGCATATGGCGCATCTGTTCGGGGTCGGGTCCCTTAAAGTTCTTCATCTCAATCGCTAGGCCTTCCATCTGAGGGCGCATGGCAGCCATCTCAGCCTGCATCTCGGCGCGGGCGACAGCCATCTCAGCTTGCATCTCCGGCCCAAATAGCCGCATTTGCGACGGTAGGAAGACCTCACTGCCATGCCAGTTTCCCTCGTGCTGGATGGTGTGGATGAAGGTGAGGGATTTGGGATCGACGGTAATGATTGCTTTTTCAGTCAGCTCGTCGGTGCGGCGCTTGTTGCAGATGTCGGTCGATTGGCCGGTTTTAAGCTGCTGCATGTGCACGGAGCAATGCCAGTCGCCGGTTTCGAGCTTCTTGCGAAAGGCGTTGACATCCTCAATCTTGTACATGCCGGGTTTGTCGTACTCGTAGGTGTGGACCACCGAGAGTACGGTGCGCCGCGCCTTGGTGCTGTCCTTGCCCTCGACCTTACCTAGCGAGTCGGGGTCCATGTCGATCTGCGTTACGGAGCTTGCCCCCTGGGCGAACTTCTCCGTTCCGGCGAAGAGATCGTCTTTCACAGGCGGCGCGGAGGTTTGGGCGGCTGCTGTCAAGGTTGAGCTTAGAAGGATGACGAGGGCGGCTTGGTGCTGGATGGTCATGGCTTGCTCCTTTAAGGTAGGGGAAAGTTTCGTGAAAACTACTCTTCGAGCGAAACGCCGGCCTGGCGAAGATGCTGCCGTACCGGTTCAAGGGCACGGCCGATCAGCTCCTGCGATCTGGCAAAGTCGCGCTCCGCTTTGGCTCGTTCCGCGGCGCGGCGATGGTGGATGCCGGTTACGCCTGCTCCCGCGATCATCGCGGTGAGCAAGAGAAGCGCGGCCAGACGCCCGATCCACACGTCGCCTTGAGGAAAAGCCACTGTGCGGCGAGGCTCTTCGGCGACGCGGCGTACCACCGTTTCGGCAAGGGAGGCGGGTGCATCGACACGCCGCAGCCGCTTACTCAACTCTTGTTCAAACTCATCCATATGGCTCATCGGACATACTCCTTCAAGGTGATTCCGGCTTTGCGGCGGAGCAACTCTAAACCGCGCCGCAGATTGCTCTTGACTGTAGCCACCGGCTGGCCAAGGAGTGTGGCGATCTCGTCCGGCAGCATCTCCTCCTGATACCGCATCACGACAGCGACCCGCATGGCCTCGGGAAGCGTCCGTAACAAATCTTCCAGACGAGCCTGGACGCCTGTCTCGTTCTTTGCCGGAGCGGGCTGATCGTGTCGCTCTTCAGTCCATGCTTCGGCGCTTGCCTCGGGCCGGCGGCTCTTGCGGCGCATCCAGTCCGTCGCGCGATGCACGCTGACGCGCCGCAGCCAAAAGCGGAGATGGTCTTCGTCCGCAAGCCGGTCGTGCGAACGATGCAGTTCCAGAAACACGTCTTGCGCCACCTCTTCCGCGCCGCCGTAGTCGCCCGTCAGCCGCAGGGCGATGGAGAACACCATGCTCTGGTGCGCTTCAATCAGGCCGCGAAACTCCTTCTCTGCCATGCCCATTCAGCCGCTCACCTACCTATACGACGGAGCGCGCGAGCTGGGATGCAAGATGTTGGCTGGAACAGCAATTACGGCTGGAGAAGAATCGCGCGCTTGGTTCTGGCGGCGAGAACCTTGTCGAAAGTTACCAGCCGCAGCCCGGCGGCCTCGGCAAAGGCGGCCAGATATGCGTCAGCCCATTCCTTCGTGGAGCTTTCTTGCTTGACGGTCAGTGATCGAAAGATCGATTCAAGCCCCCGCGGCTCCTCCGCGAAAAAGATCGTCGTGTTTTCGTAAAACAAATCGTAAATATGCCAGGCCTCCGCTTGCGTTGCGACATCAATGCCCATAACGCTTTCGTTCGTCAACAAACGAAGCAGGCTGAGTTGCGAAAGGCGGCAGAAGTAAAGGCGTGAGGCGGGGTCGAGGGACTCACCCCAGGCGATCGCCGCCTGATGGTGCGGGTGAACGCTATGCGCCAACGCCAACCAGACATTGACATCAGGGAAAAGGAATGTATTCGTACACGCCCTCCGCGCCAAGCTTCAACGATCCGGGGTTCTTTGCCTTGATGGATGGAAATTTCAACTTCTTCGGCTTACCCGTGCCGGGTGCCTGCTGAACGACACGCAATAGGATAAGCTCCTTCACGGAGCGGCCTTCGGTCGCGGCTTGACTCTTCAACTCCCTATAGATCGTGTCTGGAATATCGACCGTCGTTCTCATAGACGCAGGCTACCATATTTATGGCTAGATTTCCGCCGGTCAACCCGTATTCCGCAGACCGGCGCTGATGCCGTTGATCGTCGCGGTGATAGCCCGGTCGAGCTCGGCGGTAGTCTCACCCGCAGCAATGGCAAGGCGTTTGCGCCGAATCAATTCGACCTGGATCAGCGACAACGGATCGACATAAGGGTTCCGCAATCGGATGGAGTGCTCGAGCACCGGATTGTTCTCAAGCAGTGCTGCCTGCCCTGTCACGGCAAGGATCATACGCCGCGTCAGCTGGAACTCTGATTCGAGCGTGGAGAAGACACGATCGCGCAGAGCGGCGTCCTCGACCAGCGAAGCGTACAGTTTCGCGATGCCGAAGTCGGCCTTCGCCAGTGCCATCTCCACGTTTCGCACGATATCGATGAACAGCGGAAAGTCGCGAGCCATGGTCTGGAGCTGAGCCAGGCCGTTGGGAGTTTCCTCCACATAAGTGGAGAGCGCGTGTCCTACGCCGAAGAACGCCGGAACGAGCTGACGGGACTGCATCCAGCCGAAGACCCACGGGATGGCGCGCAGGTCGGCGAAAGAGCGCTGATGGTCACCGCCGGCGCGCCGGGCGGGACGCGAGCCGATACGCGCATGCTCCAACTCGGCGACAGGCGTAGCCTGCTCGAAGTAGGTGAACGTCTCCGGATTGTCGAGAATCTCCTCTCGATAAAATCTGTACGAAGTCGCCGATAGCCGGGTCATGGCCGCCTCCCATTCGGGCAGGATCGCGCCCGTAAGATGGGGCGTTACCGCATCTTTCTGGAGGAGCGCATCCGGGCGGGCAACGGCATCGAGCGACGCCGCGATCATCAGCTCCAGATTACGTTCGGCGAGCACTACGTCGGAGTACTTCCAGTTCAGCACCTCGCCCTGCTCCGTCAGGCGCAGTTCGCCATTGAATGAGTCCATCGGCTGCGCGAAGAGGGCGCGATGCGTTGGTCCGCCCCCCCTGCCCACCGTGCCGCCCCGTCCGTGGAAGAGACGCAGCTTGACGCCGCACTCCCGAGCGACCCCGTGCAGCGCGCGATGCGCCTGATAAATCTCCCAAGTGCTCGCGATCATGCCGCCGTCTTTATTGGAGTCGGAGTACCCGAGCATCACCTCTTGCCGATATTCCCAAGAAACCAAGAGTGGCCGGTATGCCTCGCTCGTCCAGAGCCGCCGCATGATGGCGGGCGCATTCCGCAGGTCTGCAATGGATTCGAAGAGCGGCACGGGTTGTAGTCCGGGATCGGCAACTTTTCCGTCCGCCGCGGGCGCGCCGGCTTCCACCGTCACTCCGCCCAGCCGCGCGAGCCATAGAGCGTGCAGCACATCTTCGGCCGAGGTCGCGCCGCTGATGACGTAGTGGCGGATCGACTCCGGCGAGCGCGTCCGCTTCAGCTCGGCGACCGTGCGAAAGGTATCAAGCAGCTCGGCCGTCTGCGGCGTCAGCGCGGGCGGCAGCTGCCCGGAGTCAGGCTGCCAGGCCGAAAGCTCAGCGATCGCCGCGCTGTGCACCTTTGCATGTTGGCGAATGTCGAGCGTTTGCAGGTGCAGGCCATAGGTGCGGACCTCGATCAACAATGGGTCGATGAGCAACTCCGCCAGCCGATGTCCTCGATTGGTGTTCAGGCACTCGCGCAGTGTCGTGAGATCGATCAGCAGCTCGGCGGCTTGTGTATACGGGGCAAGCGCGGGGGCCGGGGGCAGAGGCACGGCCGACTGCGGCGTCGCGCCCAACCGCATCATCATGCAGGCGATCAGCAAACGCATCGCCTCAAATGGAAAGCGTTCTTCAAGCGCGGTCTGCCCGGCCTTGCGGAGCTTGTCGAGGTAGCCATCAAGCAGGGCCTGCAACTCAGCCGTCACCGGTACCTGCTGGATAGAGCTGCCTAGCTGCTCGAAGATATTCTGTAGCCGTCGCCGGTAGTGCGTCAGCAGCAGCGTATGCGCCATCGCCAGAGCGTCGCGCGTGGCCGCGGGCGTTACAAACGGGTTGCCGTCGCGGTCGCCGCCAATCCACGAGCCGAAGCTCACCAGTTGCGGCAGATCGGCTATCGACAGAGGAGCAGCTTCGGCATACTCGGCCCTCAATGCCAGCGCGACTTCACCGTAGAGCACTGGAAGCGTGTCGAAGAGCGACGACTCGTAGTAGTCGAGCGCCATGCGAATTTCGTCGCGCACGGTGGGCCGTTCGGAGCGGACATCGTCGGTCTGCCACAGCGCGGTGATCTCGGCCAGCAGATCGTGTTCCAGCGCGTCGAGCCCGGCGGCCGGCAGCGGGATACGATCGAGCTGCTCCAGCAGGTCCGAGATGCGCCGCCGCTTGAACATCACGCTGCGCCGCGCGACCTCCGTCGGGTGCGCGGTGAAGACGGGCGTGATGCAGACCTTGCCCAGCAGTGCCATGGCTTCGGACGCATCGATGCCCGCGAGCTTCAACTGCCGCAGTGTTCCGCGCAGGCTGCCGCGCTGTGGACGCGTTTCGGGGTCAAGCGTGGTCGCGAGCCGCCGCCGCTTGCGATGGTTGGTCTCCGCCAGGTTGATGAGCTCGAAGTAAAACGAGAAGGCCCGCGCCAGCTGATAGATACGCGTTGGGTCGTCCGGCAGCAGATGGACGGCGGCTAACGCCTGTTCAAGCTTCCGCTGCGAAGCTGTTGCGTCCACCTCTTCCCGTCGCGCGATGCTGGTGCGCCGCAGCGACTCGACCGCGTCGAAGAGCGTGCCTCCCACCTGCTCGCGCAGCACCTCGCCCAGCAGCATTCCCAGCGAGCGCACATCCCGCCGCAGCGGAGCCTCTTTCAGCTCCGGCGTGCGGGCTTGCAACTCTGCGAGACGATCAGTCCAGCTGGTGGGCGTCCAAAGCGAAGCCATGAAATGATTATGGCACCGTGTAAGCAGCGCGACTATAGTGTGCAGGTATGCGAAAGGGTCTGCTCATCACGCTTGTAATGCTGACATGTCTATCGGCGAATGACGTCTTCGCGAGCGCACCACCGCAGATTATCAGAGCGGCAATGTCGAGCAACGGAGAATATCTGGTACTTACCAATGACGAACTAGGCCCTGAAGGTCCAGGCGGCGGACGGCCAGTGATAAGTACGACTTTTGAAGTTATCAGGCGAGAGCCGATAGGCAATTCTAACGACAGACTGCCTGGACCAAACAACTCCTATTATTCCGCGTTGAGTTGGAAGGTCGTCTTGCCCGCTCAATCAGGATTGATCGAAGCAAGGCCGATCGTCAGTGGCGACGGTCAGACTCTTGTGCTCGTTTCTATCAGCGCGGCGGTTGATCATCAAACCCTGTTGGCGATCTACCGCAAGCAGCAGAGTGCCGGAGTTCTGGTTCGCATGTATAAGAAAGCGGACATACTCCGTCGTCTGCCGAACGAACCTAGCATTGTTGTTGTATGGGACTCAACGCCCGCGTGGTTCGCTACTGGTTGTTTCACGTTTTCGAAAGATAGCTCGACGCTTTTCTACAGCGACCCGCGACATGGAAGAGTGGCAATTCGACTGGCTGACGGAGCAATCACGCGCCAGGTTCGCTAGCTGCATGCGCACGGGCTGCGAGCAACACGGGCAGGCCATCGACGACAGGGTAGAGCCTCGCACAGCCTGTGCAGCGAATCGCTGATGGCTGAAGCATCAGGCCCGCGTGGCATACGGGGCAGACGAGCCAGCGGAGATCGTCTTGCGTGAGCGGGCGAATGGGCATACTGCTTCCAGTCTAGCGATACCATGAAGTTATGAGTGAAGCACCGAGGATTCTGGACGGCATCGCCATCGCCGCGACCATCAAGGCAGAGGTTGGCCTTCAAGTGCGCGTGTTGAAGGAGCAGGGGATCGTGCCGGGGCTGGCGGTGATCCTGGTGGGCCATGTGCCCGCGTCCGAGATTTACGTTCGCAGCAAGGTGAAGACTTGTGCTGAACTCGGCATCTTCTCCGAGATGCTGACGCCGCCCGAGACGATCACGACGGACGAGATGCTGGCGCTGGTGGCCGGGCTGAACGCGCGCGACGACATCGACGGCATCCTGATCCAGTTGCCGTTACCCGCCCATGTCGATACGCGCCGCCTGCTGGAGGCGGTCGATCCCGACAAGGATGTCGATGGCTTTCATCCCGTGAACGCCGGCCGATTGCTGCACGGACGGCCGGGGCTTGCGCCCTGCACCCCGGCAGGCATCATGGAGATCCTCAAGCGGAGCGGCATCTCGCTTGAAGGCAAATACGCGGTGATGGTGGGCCGGTCGGATATAGTGGGTAAACCGATGGCGGCCATGCTGCTCAACTCTTCGGCGACGGTGACGGTATGCCATCATCTGACACGCGACCTGGCGCACTACACGCGCGAGGCGGACCTGCTGGTGGTGGCTATCGGACGGCCCGGCTATATGACGGCCGCCATGCTGAAACCGGGCGCGGTGCTGATCGACGTCGGCATCAACCGGGTGACGAACGCGGCGGAGGTCGAGCGGTTCTTTCCCGGCGACGAGGCGCGGGCGGCGATCTTCGCCAAGCGCGGCTCGGTCGTGATCGGCGATATCGACCCCAGGGCCTACATCACGTCGAGCGCCTACACGCCGGTGCCGGGCGGCGTCGGCGCGTTGACGATCGCCATGCTGATGTCGAACACGGTCGCGGCGGCCAGGTTGCGGCGCGGGCTGCCGGGAGCGTAGCCGATGCTGCGCGTCGGGCTCACGGGGGGGCTGGGCGCGGGCAAATCGACCGTTGCGCGGATGCTGGCGGAGCGCGGCGCGGTAGTGCTCTCGTCGGACGAGATCGGGCGGGAGCTGATGCGTCCGGGTGAGATGGTCCATGCCGGGATCGTGGAGCGGTTTGGCCCGGAGGTGGTGCGGGCGGATGGGGAGCTTGACCGCGCGGCGCTGGCTCGAATGGCGTTCGACGAAGATCGCCTGGAGGAGTTGAACGCGATGGTGCATCCGGCTGTGATCGCGCGGCAGGGGGAGCTGATGCGCGCGATGCCTCCGGATGCGGTGGTGGTGGTCGAGTCGGCGCTGCTCTTTGAGACGAAGCATGGCGGCCCGGAGGGCTGGCGGCGGCGCTTCGACCGGATCGTGCTGGTGACCGCGCCGGAGGAACTCAAGATCGCCCGGTTCGTCTCGCGGGCCGGAGCTACGCCGGACACGCGAGCCGACTTGGAGGCTGAGGCGCGAAGACGGCTATCAGCGCAGATGCCGGACGCGGAGAAGATGCGGTTCAGCCAATACGTTATCGCAAACGATGGCGATTCGGCTTCTCTCAAGCTTCAGACTGAGACGGTTTGGAATGCCCTCACAAGAGTTCTTCAAGCTATGACGCGGCACGTTATACAATAGGCTTATGATCCAATCGTTCGCCTGTAAACAGACGCACGATCTGTTCATTACAAGAAGAAGCAAACGATGGAGCGGCTGCTACGTGGTGGCGCTTCGCAAGCTGGACCAGCTTGAGGCGGCATTCAATCTGAACGATCTCCGTGTTCCTCCCGGTAACCGGTTGGAGGTGCTCTCGGGCAACCGTGAAGGCTGGCACAGTATGCGCGTCAACGATCGATGGCGCATTGTCTTCAGCTGGAAGCCGGATGGACCGCACGATGTAGAGATAGTGGACTACCACTAGCATGGAGCGACGATGACCATTACGAGACCGGCAACAGGATGGAGGGTGCAAGGGGTGACGACCCATCCCGGCGTGATCCTCCAGGAGGAGTTTCTAAAGCCGATGGCGATCAGTGCAAACCATCTGGCGCTGCGGACCTCCATGCCGCCGACTCGCGTGGGCGAGATTGTGCATGGGCGACGAAGCGTGTCGCCCGATACAGCCCTGCGGTTGGCGCGATACCTCGGAACGTCTGCGGAGTTCTGGCTTAATCTTCAAGCGGCGCATGATCTTTCCAAGGCGCGGATGATGTTGGCAGACGCGATAGAAAGAGACGTCGAGCCGCTGGAACATACAACGAATAAAATAGAAACATCCTCGCGGAGACATTCCGCGGCGTAAGTGAGGATTGTCCGTCGATGAAGCTGCGTCCTGTTCTGCTGGTTCTCTTGCTCCTTGCGGGTTTTTACTACGTGACGACGCGCGGGGCGGCGACAGGCGCGATGGGTGGGTTGGCGCATCGCGTGCTGCCTGCTGTCGCATTTCCCGACGAGGCGAAGGCGGCCGGACCGTTGGAGTTGACCACGGCCGCGGCGGCTCCGGCGTTCGACACGGAGGAGCAGCAGAACATTGCCGTGTATAAGAAGGCGTTGCCTTCGGTCGTGAACATTACCTCCACCGCCGTGCAGTTCGACTTTTTCTATGGGCCGGTGCCGCAGCAGGGTCAGGGATCGGGGTTCCTCCTCAATAAGGAGGGGCTGATCCTGACCAACAACCACGTCATCGACAACGCGCAGCGGGTTGAGGTGACGCTCTCGAACAAGAAGAAGTACAAGGCCGTCGTGCTGACGACGGACAAGGGTCACGATTTGGCGCTGATCAAGATCAACAACGTGCCGGACCTGGTACCGGCGACCCTGTCGGAGTCGAACGGGCTAACCGTCGGCCAGCGGGTGTACGCCATCGGCAACCCGTTCGGGCTTTCGGGGACGATGACGCGCGGGATCGTCTCGGCGATTCGGTCTATCCGCGGCGAGGAGAATAACCCGATCGAAGATGCGATTCAGACGGACGCGGCGGTCAATCCGGGGAACTCGGGCGGACCGCTGCTGAACTCAAAGGGCGAGGTGATCGGCATCACCACAATGATTGCTTCAAACGGCGCGAACCAGTCGTCGGGGATCGGGTTTGCCATCCCCATCAACACGGCCAAAGCGGTGCTTGACGACTTTGCCAAGTACGGCCGGGTGCGGCGACCTTCGCTTGACGTGGTGACGCTGCCGATCGGGCCGGACATTGCGCAGCAGATCGGGCTGGCGGCCGAGTATGGCGTTTTGATCGAGAAGGTGCTGCCCGGCGGCGCGGCGGAGAAGGCCGGGCTGCGGGGCGGTACCCAGCGGATGTACAACGGCAATGAACCGGTAATGCTGGGCGGCGACCTGATCGTCGGTCTGGATGGGCAGGAGATTGCCAATCCGCAGGACCTTTCGGCGGCCATGAACGCTCATCGCGCCGGCGACGTGGTGACGGTCACCGTCTTTCGCGGGCGCAAGCAAATGGACGTAAAAGTGACGCTAAGCGACGCCAAGGACAATACCCGCGCTCGCGGGCAGGAGAGTTAGTGGCGTATCCCCCAAGCTTTCAAGATGCCCAGAAGGAACGCGGCCTGAACCCCGGACCGCCGCCGGAGAAGCCTAGCTGGACGAAACGGCTGGGGCCGTTGGCTCCGCTAGCGTTTCTGCTGGCGAAGTTGAAGACGGTGTTCTTCATCCTGCTGAAGTTGAAGTTCCTGCTGAGCTTCGCGTTGTTTCTGGGCGTCTACTGGACACTTTTTGGGCCGTGGTTCGGCGTCGGGTTCGCGGTGCAGATCATGATCCACGAACTGGGCCATGTCTTTGCCGTGCGGCGGCGCGGGTTGAAGGCCGATCTGCCGGTATTTCTTCCCGGCTTCGGCGCCTATGTGCGCTGGCAGGGGTTCGACATTCCCAATGCGGTGCGGGCGGAGATCGCGCTGGCTGGACCTTTCTTCGGACTGCTGGGCGCGCTGGGCTGTCAGGGTATCTTCGCTTATACGAAGATGCCGGTGTTTGCGGCGCTGGCCCATGCGGGCGCGTGGCTGAACCTGATCAACCTGGTGCCGGTGTGGGTGCTCGATGGCGGGCAGGCGGCCCATGCGTTGAGCAAGGTGCAACGCGGCCTGCTGCTGATCGCGTCCGCGGTCTTCTTTGCGCTGACGGAGCAGGGCGTGTTTCTCTTCGTCGCGGCGGGGATGCTGTACCGGCTGTTTACGCGCGACGATCCGCCGGAGCCGAGCACCCGGACGATGGTGTTCTATATCGGGCTGCTGTTTGCGCTGGGGGCTCTCTTGAAGCTGATTCCGATGCAGCCGGGACGCGGCTACTAGGCGAGGCGGATGAAGCGGCGATCCTCTATGCGATAGCTGCCGGAGAGGACGCGGGCGATGGCTTCGGGGTAGGCGCGGTGCTCTTCGATGAGAATGCGGGCGGCGAGGGTCTCGGGAGTGTCGGTGTCTTCGATGAGGACGGCGCGCTGGAGGACGATGACGCCGTGGTCGACCTGCTCGTCGACGAAGTGGACGGTGCAGCCGGTGATCTTCGCGCCGTAGTCGAGGGCCTGGCGCTGGGCGTCGAGCCCGGGGAAGGCGGGGAGAAGCGAAGGGTGGACGTTGAGGATGCGGTTTGGAAAGGCGGCGATGAAGGCGGACGAGACGATGCGCATATAGCCGGCGAGGCAGACGAGGTCTATATGGCGCATACGGAGCGCTTCGATCAGAAGCCGGTCGTGCTCGGCGCGGGTGCGGCTTTTGGAGGGGATAGCGAGGGTAGGAAGGTTGAGGTCGCGGGCGGCGGCCAAGCCGGGAGCATCGGGGATGTTGGAGAGGACGAGGGTAATCTCGGCGTCGGGGAGCGCGCCGGAGCGGATGGCTTCGGCTATGGCGAGGAAGTTGGAGCCGCGACCGGAGAGAAGGATGGCGAGGCGGGTCATGGCCGGTGACGATTCGAGGCCGTGAGGTTGGTAAAAGCGTTCTGAACGGAATGCCGCAGCTGAGGCAATCGCTCGTGAATGGCTTGCCAGATTACGTCATCCTGAATCTCGTCGTAATCGTGACGGAGCACGTTACCAGGGCCGCGTACTGCCCGCCAATCGACTTCAGGGCAGAGCTTTTCGGCATCCGCGCCGAGCCGGAAAGCGGCTCCCGTGAGACTTTGGAGCTGACGTTCGACGGCGGATTTGGTTTTAAAATCAGCTTGGTAAGTGGCGTAGGTGACGTGCATCAGGAAGGAGAGGATCGCGTCGCTGCTCTTTAAGATGTCTTGCAGATAAGACAGCGTGCTTCTAGAAGACATGGACGAGCTCACTGTCGACACGTTGCAGGATGTTCGGTCTCATGTGTTTGGAAGAGCTGAGATGAGCCTCTACCCCAAGTATTTCTGTTACACGATCCTGAAAGCCGTAGGCGCGCAGAATGTTGCTTTGCGACTCGTCGAAGTCGAACAGGAGGTCTACGTCGGAGACGGATGTGTTGTCACCGCGGGCCACGGAACCGAAGAGTCGCAGATGCAGGAGGCCGGCGGCCTTGAGTTCCGGTTCGTGCTCGCGGAGAGTGGCGAGGATGCGTTCCTTATCCATGGGGAAAGTTTATAGGAATGCTTTGTCAAAGCAATGTAGATACTAAGAATAATCATGGAGTTTTGAAGACGATCTGCGCGCGGCCGCGCTCGGAGACCGTTGCGTGCTTCCACTGCAAATTACCAGTAGTGGCATGAGCACTAGTTGATAAAGGTATTTGCAAGACATACATGACCTCAAGATCTTGGTATGAATCTTAGTTGTAGGTCACTTTGCGGTCGCCGCGGGTGATTTTTCCTAGTAAACAGTGGCGTTCGTTGGCGCGGTTGAGGATGGCTTTGGCCTTGGGGAGCTTTTCGGCGGGGATGGCGGCGATGAGGCCGATGCCCATGTTGAAGG
>CAXTRY010000018.1:0-37042 GCA_964246805.1 uncultured Acidobacteriaceae bacterium | reverse complement strand
TGGCCCGGTAGCTCAGTTGCATAGAGCAGCGCACTCCTAACGCGAAGGTCGCAGGTTGGACTCCTGCCCGGGCCACCACAATTCGCGCACGTTCGGGTAGCCGTGTTCTCGAAAGGGAGAAGAAAGGATTATGGTGGTTTCTCCGCTTGCAGGCGGTGCTCAAGAGGGTTTGCCTGAGACGCATGAACCCCTTGTTCGCTGGCCGGATTGGCTCCTGACAGCCGGTTTCATCGCGCTGTTCCTAGTCCAACTGGCGCACCACGCCATGTGGCGCGATGAGTTGAACGTATTCGGGATTGCACGGGCAAGTCCATCCATTGCCTCTCTGTTCTGGCACGTACATTACGAAGGCCATCCGTGGCTCTGGTATTTTCTAGTGTGGATCGTCAGCCGATTTACGGCCGATCCGGTGGCAATGAAGGTGCTTGAAGCGGGTATTGTGATTGCGACCTACGCGCTTATCGGCATCGGTTCGCCGTTCTCTCGGCTTGAAAAGACTTTACTCTTTCTAAACTACTTCATCTCATTCGAGTACACCGTTATCGCTCGGATGTATAGCGTCTTGCTTCTGCTCGCTCTGCTTTACGCAAGAGAACGCTCGCTGCATCCGGAGCGTACACTGCGCCTTGGCCTGTTGCTGGGTCTCATGGCGTGCACCGACGTCATGGGAATGATCCTCTCGGCCGGACTAGCCGTGGAGTACGCCACGCATCTCTTTCTACATCGCCGGTTCCGTCTTCCATGGAAGCCGCACTATGTCTGGGGAGCCTTGCTCTATGCCTGTCTTGCTCTTTTTGCGGTTTGGTCCGCCCGAACGTCTTCCGACATCAGTTGGCGGACAACAGGCCATGTCTTCGCCTACGCCCACGACCTTCGGCATCTCACCAACGCTCTCCTGAGTTACACCGTTCTTCCGTATTTTCCTGTAGCGTTCGGCCATTACGCGGACACCTTTTGGAATCCGTTCCCGGAGCGAAAACGGCTATTCTTTGCCATCTGCTTTCTGGTACTTCTTTTTGTCTATAGACGCATCTTTCAGCGTTTTCCGGCGTTGATGATATCCCTCTGTATGGTCCTGCTCGCCGCTTCGGCCTTTGGACACCTGATTTACATGGGGAGTATGCGTCATTACGGAATAACTTTCCTGGCCTTCGTGGCCGCGCTTTGGATACTCCGCAGTCAATCCCGGAAATTGCCTGCCCTCGCGCTCGGCTTGTTGGTCATGGGCGCACTTGCTGGTGCTTACGTCGCGTTTGCGCAGTGGCAGCGACCCTTCTCGAACCTGGAAGCCGCCGCCTCATGGCTGACGGCTAATGGTCTAAAAGACGCCCCCTTTACCGGAACGCCAGACACGAGTATCGCTCAATTTGCCATTGTGCTTAATCGACCCGTGTATATGTTGGAGTGCGCCTGCACCGATACCTTCCTCTTTTTTTCCAAGCGTCGTGATAATTTCAAGGAATCGCAGACAGCCGACCGGCTTCTAGGGGCATCCCGGTACTATGGCGGGCACCCACTCGTCTTTGCAGACGTACTTCCACTAACCCAGGTAGAAGAACAAGCCATACGCGATCAGGGTCTAACCAGCGAAAAGATTGCTCAATTTACAGGAGCGATTGCG
The DNA here is from genome assembly GCA_964246805.1 of uncultured Acidobacteriaceae bacterium. Lineage (GTDB taxonomy): Bacteria > Acidobacteriota > Terriglobia > Terriglobales > Acidobacteriaceae > Edaphobacter. Next base: position 35,421 of record CAXTRY010000018.1, on the reverse strand, counting down.
GAAAGAGAAAACTTTTATCTCTACCGGATAATCCCATCTCGCGGGCTAAACTGAATCAGGAGAGACAATGCTCAACAACAAGAAAATCGCTGTCGTGCTTCCCGCCTACAACGCCGCAAAGACGCTGCGGCGTACAGTCGATGAGATCCCCCGAGACATCGTCGATGAAATAATCCTGACCGACGATGCGAGCAAAGACAACACTTCGGAGTTATCGCGGCAGCTGGGTCTCGTTACGTTGCGACATGATAACAATCGCGGCTATGGCGGTAATCAAAAGACCTGCTATACAGCGGCACTGGCCCATGGTGCGGACATTGTCGTCATGCTTCATCCTGATTATCAGTACACTCCCCACCTCGTCACCGCGATGGTGTCCATGATTGCTTATGACGAGTATGACGCCGTGATGGCGTCGCGCATTCTCGGACGAGGCGCGCTCAAGGGGGGTATGCCTCTTTATAAGTACGTGGCGAATCGCGCGCTTACCCTCGCCGAGAATATCCTGATCCATGAAAAAATGTCGGAGTATCACACTGGCTATCGCGCCTGGAGCCGGCAGGTATTGGAGCGGCTGCCCTTATTAAGCTGCTCGGACGATTTTGTCTTCGACAACGAAATGCTCGTGCAGACGTTTTATTTCGGCTTCAGGGTGGGTGAAATCTCTTGCCCGACCAAATACTTCGAGGAAGCTTCCTCTATCAATTTTCAGCGCAGCGTAACGTATGGTTTTGGCGTGCTCGGCACGGCAATGGCTTGCCGCTTCAAGCGATGGGGTATCGCGCATCCGGCGTTTCTAGCCGACGCGCCCGCCGAGCGGCTGCCAACCACAAACGTGCCGGAATATAGTCCGACCACAACGGCAATTAGCTAGACCCGGCATCCACACGGGATCACGATGGAGTTTCCGTAATCTCCTGAAGCACTTCGATCAAGCTCTCGTCCCAGGGCGGCATGTTCCAGTTAAAGGTGTTAGCGAGCTTCTCGCAATTCAACCGGGAGTTTGCCGGACGCTTTGCCGGTGTTGGATACTCTTCAGACGTAATAGGCTGGAGCGATGCGATACGCTGCCGCGGATCATGGGACCGGATTTGCCGCAAAGCCTCTTCCGCAAAGCCAAACCATGTCGTCTCCCCCGCTCCACAGGCGTGGTACACCCCCGTCATTCCGTGCGCGGCGTCAACGATCGGTATATGTTTGCGCGCGGCTGTGTCCTCAATGGCTCGCATCACCGCGGCAGTCATTCGTGCAAGATCGCGGCTGCTTGTAGGCGCGCCATGCTGGTCCGCGACGATGCGCAAAGAGTCCCGTTCGCGGGCCAATCTCAGGATCGTCAGCAGAAAGTTCTTGCCCGTCGCGCCATACACCCAGCTGGTGCGGAATATCATGTGCGCCGCCCCGCTAGCGGCTAACGCTTCCTCTCCAGCCAACTTACTGGCACCGTAGACAGAGACTGGCGCGGTCGCATCCGTCTCACGATAAGGCGCGGTCCCCGTACCGGCAAAGACGTAGTCCGTTGAAAAGTGCAGCACTAACGCACCGATACGTGCCGCTTCTTCTCCCAATATGGCGACGCTTTCAGCATTTACGGCAAACGCGAGGTCCCGTTCGCTCTCCGCTTTATCCACCGCCGTGTAGGCTGCCGGATTGACGATCCAACGTGGTTGGATAGCCCGCACCAGGGTCCGTAACGATTCCGGCCGGCTCATGTCCGTTTCTTCCCGGCTTGGAGCGACGATCCTGCCCAAGGACGCAAGGGTGCCCAGCAACTTCCCGCCGACCTGCCCCGTCGCCCCTGTCAGCAAAATTGGTCCGTTGACGCCCTCCATCAGTAGATCGTCTCCTGCAGCATTCGCAGCAGGTACTGCCCGTAGCTGCTCTTGCCTAACCGCTTCGCCAGCGTCATCACTTGCGCATCGTCGATGTATCCTTGCCGATGTGCGATCTCTTCCGGGCAAGCTACCTTCAGCCCCTGCCGGTGCTCGATGGTCGATATAAAGCTGCCGGCCTGGAGCAGGGAATCGTGCGTTCCCGTATCGAGCCAGGCAATTCCGCGTCCCAAAACCTCTGTTCGTAGCTGTCCTTGCTCCAGATACCAGCGGTTCACGTCCGTAATTTCGAGTTCGCCTCGCGGCGATGGTTGTAGACCCTCCGCGACCCCAACCACCTGCGCGTCATAGAAGTACACCCCAGTCACTGCATAGCGCGACTTCGGATTCGCCGGCTTTTCTTCCAGCGAGATCGCCCGTCGCTGCGCGTCGAACTCTACGACACCGTATCGTTCGGGGTCAAGCACTGAGTATGCAAAGACCGTCGCGCCCTCGGTCTGCGCCGCTGCCTTGCGAAGCACCACTGCGAGATCGTGACCGTGGAAGATGTTGTCGCCCAGCACCAGGCAGCAGCCCTCGCCCGCCAGAAAGTCTTTGCCGATCAAGAACGCTTGAGCGAGACCATCGGGAGAAGGCTGTACGGCATACCGCAGCGTCAGCCCCCATTGCTCACCGGAGCCGAGTAGCTGCTCGAAGCGCGGTGTATCTTCGGGCGTGGAGATCACTAAAATCTCGCGTATACCCGCCAGCATCAGTACCGACAGCGGATAATAGATCATCGGCTTGTCATACACAGGCAGCAGCTGTTTGGACACCACCTGCGTCACCGGATAAAGTCGCGTTCCCGATCCGCCCGCGAGTAAAATCCCCTTCACCGCACACCTCCGGCCGTTTCGGCTTCCGGCATAACGCGCCCGGCGTAATTACTTGTCATCCATTGCTGATAGGCACCACTGGTCACCTGCTCTACCCATGCCTTGTTCGCAAGGTACCACTCCACGGTCTTCCGCAGTCCAGTTGAAAAGCTCTCCTGAACTCGCCAGCCCAGCTCCCCTTCGAGCTTGCGCGCATCGATGGCATACCGCCTATCATGTCCCGGGCGATCCTGCACAAACCGAATCAATCGCCGGTGCGGACGATGCGGCGATTCAGGAACAAGCTCGTCCAGCAAATCGCAGATCAGGTGCACTACATCGAGATTCGTCTGTTGATTGCCACCGCCCACATTGTAAGTCTCGCCCACGCGCCCTTGTTGCAGCACCGTCTCTATCGCCCGGCAATGATCGAGCACATACAGCCAGTCTCGTACCTGCTGCCCATCTCCGTATACGGGTAGCGGCTTACCCGCCAGTGCATTGGCAATGATCAAGGGCAGCAGCTTTTCCGGAAATTGCAGCGGTCCATAATTGTTGGAGCAATTTGTAATCAGCGCCGGAAGCCCATAGGTATGCACCCATGCCCTTACCAGATGGTCCGACGCAGCCTTTGAAGCCGCGTAGGGTGAGTTCGGCGCAAACGGCGTCTTTTCATGGAAGGCAGCCTCATCAGGGGCCAACGTCCCGTAGACCTCGTCGGTCGAAACATGAAGAAAGCGGAACGCGTCCCGTTCTTCGCCTACCAGCGTTCGATAGTAGGCTAGCGCCGCTGTCAGCATGGAAAATGTGCCATCAATATTGGTCTTGAGAAATGCATCCGGGCCAAGGATCGATCGGTCGACGTGACTTTCCGCCGCAAAATGTACTACATGCCGGGGACGATGCTCTCGAAGTAAATCTTCAACTAAAACACGGTCGCAGATGTCGCCATGGACGAAGATGTGATCGCCGTTACCCACAAGCGAGGTTAGGTTTCCGAGGTTTCCCGCATAGGTCAGCTTGTCGAGATTGACGACCTTGCCCTTACCCTCGCCAATCCAGTGCAGCACGAAGTTGGACCCAATAAACCCAGCCCCTCCGGTTACCAGAACACACGACCCCATCCGCGAATCTCCTCACGTTTTACTTTCTCTACCGTACATCATCAAGCCGCAATACTTATTCGGAAGGAGTGGCTCATGCTTTGCTTAGGCCCCGATATGAGGCGGCAGCTCGGCATCCGACAAGGCACTGCCCAGTGCGTCTTTAGCCGACACACTGGGTGCATCCATGCCCTCCAGCGGCCACGCGATCGCAAGCTGCGCGTCATCCCACCGGACACATCGCTCGCCTGCCGGAAAATAGAATCCCGTTGTTTTGTAGAGCACGTTGGCGGTTTCAGACATCACCAGAAATCCATGTCCGAAACCTTCGGGAATCCAAAGGAATTCCACCTCGTCCCCCCGCAGATCGAAGCCCGCCCATTTCCCGAAGTGCGGAGAGCCAGGCCGCAGATCAACGGCTACATCCCAGATATGCCCATCGAGCACCCGCACCAGCTTACCCTGCTGCTCGCCCAACTGATAATGGATGCCGCGCAGCACTCCGCGACGCGAGAACGACTGATTGTCCTGCACGAAACGCTCCGGCAGCCCGGCCGCCGCAAACCCTTTCGCGTTGAACACCTCGGCGAACCAGCCGCGCTCGTCGCCATGCTTTTTAGGACGCACCAGCTTCACGCCGGGAAGGGAAGTCTCAAACACTTGCATATTCGTCAATTAGAACAAACGGCAAGAGCAGGAGCAAGCTAGAAAACAATTTAAGAGGAACGGTTCGTAATGGAGGCGCGGGTCGGGATCGAACCGACGCATAAAGGTTTTGCAGACCTCTCCCTTACCACTTGGGTACCGCGCCCCGGGCGATGCCACAACCAGGCGGGACAGATAAGCCGATGCGAAGAACACCGTTTTGCAGCTGTTTGGAGCGGGAGACCGGGGTCGAACCGGCGACATCTTCCTTGGCAAGGAAGCACTCTACCACTGAGCTACTCCCGCTCATTACAGATCAAAGTATAGCCGCGATCCGAGGCCTTGGTCAACGAAAGCGCGCCCTAGCCTCAGTTGCCCGTCCGTGGCGGTGCAAACGCAATCCGCGGACCCACAATGGTGTTCGGCCGCCGCCGGACAATACGAGGTGTCAACAGCAACACCAGTTGGCTTGAATCCTTTTGGTAAGTCTGATCGGTGGCGCTCTGAAAGCCGGGCAGTTCGCTGAGCCCCGGCAGCCCATTGATCGCTCTGGCTTCCGACCGGTTTACATTCGTCAGAATCATCGCCGTCTCGCCATCGTTCACTGTAATATCGGAGACCAGCTGACGGTTTGCCAGCACCGGAATGTTATCGAGCGAACCGCCCGCCAGCGCCTCGATCTTCAAGTCCATCTTCAAATTGACGGCGTCCGTCTTCGAGATCGTCGGTGTAGCCTTCAACGTAATCCCCAGATCCTCATACTGCACCTGCGGGATCGTCTGCGAGGTGCCGCTGCCTCCGAACTGCGCCAGCAGCGACGACGCGCTTACTCCGTTGATGGTTACCCCCGCCAGCGAAGATGCCGTCGCCGTCACTCCGCTTGAATAGGTCGAAGTCGTAATCGGATAGCGGCTGCCTACCCGGAACGTCCCCTCCTTACGGTCCTCCACCCGCAGTTGAATATCGTCCATCGAGCGCACATCGCTTGAGTTCAATCCAAAGTTCAGAGTGACTCCGCCAGTCGCATACACACCCGTCGTCGTAAGGCCACCCCCAAAAATACCCAATGTACTCGAAAGCAGACTGCTCGTGGCAACGCCCGACCCGATCAGGTATTCGGCAATCTGCAACACACTCGCTGTCGCGGGAATCAGCCCTTGCGCGATCGCCTGATTCACAATCGTTTGATTCCCCGTCACTAACGCCTGTGCCTGGCTGGCTACGTTGTACGCCCCAATCTGCTGCGGCACGCTTACCCCCGTCGACCGCATATGCGTAATGTCGACCGAGTACAGCTTCAACTCCAACAGAACCTCGCTTGTACCTCCAAGCAAGTCCTCAAGCGTAGCATTGACCGCCCGCAGCGTTGCCTCCGGGGCACGCACCAGCAAAGTGCCCGCTCCCGGCTGCGTCGTAGCCTGCTTTACGTCGAAGATGTTCCGCACGACATTGCCGATGTCGCCCATCTGCTCGGTCGTCAGTCCAGGCAGATAGATCGTCTCCTGCATTTGCCGCTCCAGCCGCTGCCGGTTCTCGGGCGCGTCCTTTGCGACCAGTAGTGTCACGGGATCGAGCGGTACGGCAAACAGATGCCCCATCTGTAGCAGCAGCGGCATCGCCACCGCATACCGCACGTCCTCCAGGTCGAAACGCACACTCTGATGCGGAGCGGAATCGTCGAAAACGACCTTCATCTTGTAGCCCGCCGCAACCTGCCGCACCGCCTCCTGTACATCCGCCCGCACATGGAAGCTGGCAGTCTTCATATCCGGCGTCACAACGATCGCACCGGCGAACACGGGAGCCTCCGTCAGCCACGGCTCGGCGGCCAAGGGCAGCCGCATCGGAAGCTCATGCTCCCGCACCATCGCGTTGTCCGGCGCAAGAGCCTTTGCCTCCGCCACCAGCCGCTCCGCCCCCGCCGCGTCTCCTTGTAGACGATCGCGCCCCGCCGTCTGCACCAGGTCCGTCACATGGTGCTCACGCGCCAGAGCCAGCGCCGTCACATAGCCGCGATCCCCCGGCACCAGCGTCAACGCCCGCGCAAAGCTCTTCTCCGCGCCCGCGTAGTCGCGACGATCTAGCTGCCGCGCCCCCGCAAGATAAGCGTCCTTAGCCTGATGGATCTGCTTGGCGGTGGGCGGCACCGTGCCTTGCGCCGCCGTCACCCCCAGCAGACACATACTCAAACATCCACGAAAATAGTTGAACCGTTTCATGCGATACCGTTTAGACGGCACGGAAATCCTAACGGGCGTTCACAATCTGATGCGCCGGATGCGGCTGTTCCCGCATTTGTTCTCGCATCGGCGGCCGCCGCGCCCCGCTGCGTATTTGCGCCGAATCCAAGTCGAGCTCCGCGAGCGTCCGGCTCAACGTATTCCGGTGCATTCCCAGCTCCTCGGCCGCTTTGCACTGGTTACCCCGGTGCTTCGCCAGCACCTCGACCAGATAGCGCCGTTTGAACTGCCGCACGGCCTCCGTGTAGGAGACTCCCGCGCCATGCATCTGCATCACCACCAAGTCCAATTCGCGCTTCAAGATCACCTCACGTACAGCCCTGCGACAGGCAATAGGTCTATTCTGGCATCACGGGGACTGCTTGATCCATGCGTCGCTCTTATGCTTGATCTCGTCCGCTCCGTCTGCGACGCGCCGCTGTAGCCCCTCGGGTACAACGAAGGATACCCCATGCGCCCCGGCAAGGAAATAGGGAAGTAGCTGCGACCTTGCCGTCAGCCTCGCCCCCGGTCCTCCCATTGGATCGAACGCCGCGAGCGCCAGCATGACCGAAACCCCCAGCAGACATCCTCGTGCAAAACCGAACGCGGCTCCCAGCGCTCGGTCGACCAAACCTAAGCCAATCGCGCTCGCCCCTGTTCGCAGAAACTTGCCCGCAAGTCCGCACGCCATCATTACGCCGATCACAATCCCGAGAAACGCGACGATCTCCGCCGTCGTCAGTGTAATCTTCGTCAGGGGCGCGACCCAGCTCACCACCTGCTCCGCCACCGGCCCATAGTTCCAGCTCGCCAGCAGAATGCCCGCCACCAGTCCCACAAGCGAGAAGACCTCCAGGATGAAGCCCTTCAACGCCGCCCGTACCGTCGAATACACCAGCAGCGCCACCAGCATCCAATCGAAGACCGTAAAGTCGACCGCATGGAGGCTTTCCGTGTTCACGCCTCCAACTCCACTTTGCCGGTCAGGAGACGGAACGCCTCCATATACTTCTCGCGTGTCCGCTCCACCACATCCTCCGGCAGCCCCGGCGCGGGTGCCTGCTTGTTCCAGCGGATGCCCTCTAAATAGTCCCGTACATACTGCTTGTCAAACGAGGGCTGCGCCCCTCCCGGCGCATAAGTTTCAGCCGGCCAATAACGGGACGAATCCGGTGTCAGCACCTCATCCGCCAGCACGATCTCTCCGTCAACCATGCCGAACTCGAACTTCGTATCCGCCAGGATCAGGCCTTTCGCTCCCGCATACTCGCTCGCCTTCTTATAGATGACCATCGTAAGCGCTCGCAACTCATCCGCCGCGGAGTCGCCGAGCATCTCCGCCATCCGCTCGAAGGAGATGTTTTCGTCATGTCCAACGTGGTTCTTCGCCGCCGGGGTAAAGACCGGCTCCGGCAATCGCTCCGACTCGCGCAGCCCGGAAGGCAGAGCGATCCCGCAGACCGCGCCCGTCGCCAGGTAGTCTTTCCAGCCCGATCCCGAAAGATACCCACGCACCACGCACTCTACCGGAAACATCTTCGCCCGCTGAACCACCATGCTTCGTCCGGCAAGCTGCTCGCGGAATGGCGCAAGCTCAGCCGGGAACTCTTCCACGCGCGCCGTCAACAGGTGGTTCGGTGTGAGTTCCTTAAGAAACTCGAACCAGAAGAGCGAAAGCTGGGTCAGGATCTTTCCTTTTTCGGGGATTCCTGTCCCGAGCACATGATCGAACGCCGAAACACGATCTGTCGCTATCAACAGCAGTTCCGCGCCGCCGGCCAGGCCGTAGATATCGCGCACCTTCCCCCGCGCCATCGGGGAAAGCTCGCCAAGATCGGTCGTCAATAGAGCAGGCACCATCGTGCACACAGTATCGCATCCGCCGCTGCTCCTCTGAGAACGCTCTCATCGACAGCTGATGGACTTTGGCCGTTCGACTGCTTTATTCCGGGACAGGAGTCACGCTATGTCCACTACTCTTCCGCTAAGCGATCAACTGGCCCGCTACCTCGATCTCGCCAGCGCCCAGCTCAAGCTCACCGCCGGCAACATGGCCAACGTCGACACGCCGGGCTACAAGACCCAGGGCTTCGACTTCGAGCAGGAGCTGCGCCGACAGCAGGCGGGCTTCGACCTTGCCGGGCCGCAAGCCGCCGCTATCGATGGCCTTATCGCTCGCCCCGATGGCAACAACGTCTCCATGGATCGCGAAGGCGTCCAGCTCGCCGAGACCCAGCTCAAATTTAAGATGGCGGCCCAGCTCCTCAAGGGGGAGTTCTCCGCCGTCATGTCGGCCATTCACGCGGAGGCCAAATAATGAACCTCTTCGGATTGATGGATGTCAGCGCCTCCGCCCTCAAAGCCGAGCGCGTCCGGGCCGAGGTCGTCGCCTCCAACATGGCCAACGCCGAGACCACCCGCACCGAAAACGGCGTCCCGTACCAGCGCCAGCATGTCGTCTTCGAGGCTCAGGGTGGAGGCGCGGGCAGCTTCCAGCAGAACCTCGTTAGCCATCTCGGCGGCGGCTACCCGGCAAGTGGCGGCAGTTTAACGCCGGCCAGCTTTCCGCTCCTTGGTTCCTCCTCGGCGGCGGATAACGTGGCGGGCGGCGTCTCCGTCACCGGCGTCATCGCCGACCAAAGCGATCCGCTGCGCCGCTTCGACCCTCAGCACCCGGACGCCGGCGCCGACGGCTACGTCTCCTATCCGGATATCAATCCACTAACGGAGATGGTCGACCTGATGGGTGCCACCCGTGCTTACGGGATGAACGCGTCGGCGCTGCAAGCGGAAAAAAGCATGGTCACCGTCTCGCTCGACCTGGGAAAGTAAACACCGGCAAGTAAGCACCACGGAAGACACAACCTACAGGAGACCTCAATGTCGGGAATCGATCAGATCGCGGGCGTTCTACAGGGTCTCAATACGGGCTTGGATACGGATATCGTCACCGGCGGTGCCAATGCCTTCGGCACGGGCTCGGTCCCGTTCGCGGGCGTCCTCCAGCAGATGGTCCAGCAGACCTCTCACCTCTCCAAAAAAGCGGATGACGCCGTCACCGGTCTGCTGAACGGCTCGGGCGTCGAGGTCCACGACGCCATGATCGCCGGTCAAAAATCCAGCATGGCCTTCGAACTCGCGCTCCAGGTTCGCAATAAGGCCGTCGGCGCATACCAGTCCATGATGGCCATGCAATTCTAGCTTGCTCAAACATCCGGGTCCGTCGGGCCACTCAATACCCATACCAACTAAGGACACGGCATCCAGATGGCAGAGACACTACAAGCGGCGGGGATCGACAAAAAACCGGCAGCAGGGGCGACCGGTCCCGCGGAAAGGGTTCTCGCCGCCCTCAGAGGTATCGGCGAGCGCCTGGCCACCCTTCCTCCCGGCAAGCGCAATGCCCTGGTCGCCAGCGTCTGCGTTATCGTCGCGGTCTGCTCCGGGATCGCCTGGTACCTGGGACGCCCCGATTGGAAGACCCTCTTCTCCGGCCTGGACGGCAAGGACATCGCGACTGTCTCGCAAGAACTCTCCGCCGCCAATATCAAGTACCAGACCACCGCCGACGGCTCCGGCATCGAGGTCCCCGCCGAGCTCGTCGACAAGGCTCGCATGGAGGTGGCCGGCAAGGGGATGCCCCAGACCGGCCGTCTCGGCTTCGAGCTCTTCGACAAGCCCAACTGGGTCGGCAGCGAGTTCGACGAGCATGTCAATTATCAACGCGCTCTCGAAGGCGAGCTCGAACACACCATCGCCACCCTCGGCGCGGTCCACTCCGCCCGCGTCCATCTCGTGCTGCCCCAGCCGTCGCTCTTCCTCGCGCAGGAGAAGGTCGCGAAAGCCTCCGTCGTCCTCAAGCTCAAGCGCGGTGCGATGCCCCAGGCGGAGGCCGACTCCATCCGCGCTCTCGTCGCCGGCGCGGTGGAAAACCTCAACCCCGATCAAGTCACCCTTGTCGATGCCGATGGCCGTGTCAACCTGAAGCCCCGGGCCATGAGCGGTGTCGAAGACGAAGAGATGGAGGCGGGTCTCGAAGCCAAACTCGTAGCCATGCTGGAACCGCTCGCCGGTCGCGACAATGTCCGCGCCACGGTCAACGTCTCCTACGATCAGGGTTCTGAAAGCCGTGTCGACGAGATCTACGATCCAACCCAGGCCGTTCCGCTCAATCTTCAGAAGAGCGAGCAGACCGCTCCCGGCCGTACCCAGGCCGGCGGCGTTCCCGGCACCGCCAGCAACACCCCGTCCGGAGCCGTGAAGGGAGCCGTGGCCGGATCAGCCGCCGCCGCCGCGCCCGGCACTCCGCCGCTGCTCCAGAATGGCCTTCCCGTCTATCCGCAAGGCAGCCAGCAGGGCCAGAGCCTGAAGGAAGAGAACGGCACCTATGCGGTCACCAAGCACACCATCCGCTCCGATGAGGGTCCCGGCCGCGTCCGCCGCGTTACCGCCGCCGTCCTCGTCAACGACCGGATGCTGACCGAGGGCGCGGGCAAGACAGAGCATGCCGTCTGGAAGCCCCGCAGCGGCGAAGAGATGAAGCGCCTCGAAGAGCTGGCCCAGGCCGCCGTGGGCTTCGACCCCAAGCGAGGCGACCAGGTCGTCATGCAGAACATCAGCTTCACGTCGAACTTGCCTGAGCCGAAGCCCTCCGCCGTCGGCAAGGCGGTCGACGGTGCAAAAAGCGTCCTCCAGACGCAGCCCGGCTTGTTGAAATCGGCCATTACTGGACTCTGCGCGTTACTTCTGGTCATGTTTGTGGTCCGTCCGGCGGTTTCGCAGATCACGGCCACGCTGCGTGAGCCGATGATGCTTCCAGCACCTGCTCCGGCCGGCCCAAACATGGCTGAGCTTGCCGCGCCGGAGCCGGAGCCGTTGAAGATCGAGACCCGCCCCGCGCCTCGCCTCAAGGCCAACGCGCAGAGCCGCATCTTTGAATACGTGGCCGACAGTGTCGAGCGCGACTCCGCGCAAGCCACCCGGCTGCTTGAAGCCTGGATCGGCACCAGCAACGGGGAGGTAGAAGCATGAGCACCGCCGCACAGGTAACGGAAGCACCACGCACCCAAGCTCTCCTACCCGCCGAAGCCGGGTTCGCCCCCTCCGACATGCCCGGCATTCGGAAGGCCGCGATCCTGATGCTCGGCCTCGGTGAAGACCGTGCCAAGCCGCTCTTCATGAGCCTCTCCGAGACCGATGTCCGGCGCTTGACGGACGAGATCACCCGCCTCGGCGACATTCCCGCGCAACTTTCGCAGCAGGTGATGACGGAGTTCTACGGTCTGCTTGAAACCCGCGAACACATGCTGCGCGGCGGTCCGGAGTACGCCCATCGGCTGCTGACCGAGGCCTTCGGCCAGCAGCGCGCCGATGCCCTTCTGCTCCAGGTCAAGCGCCTCCAGCAGCGTTCGTCGGGCGATCTGGCCATGCTCCAGAAGATGGAGCCGCACCAGCTTTCGAAGTTTCTCGAAAACGAGCATCCTCAGACCGTCGCGCTTGTCCTCGCGCACCTCGATCCCAAGAAAGGCTCGACCGTGCTGATGCACCTCAAGGAAGAGGTCCGCGTCGATGTAGTCAAGCGCCTGGCCGAGATGCGCCAGTTCTCCCCCGAGATGGCGCAGACGGTCGCGCTCGTTCTCAACCGTCAGATGGAAGCCCTCGGCTCCTCCGGCCGCCGCTCTTACTCCGGCTTCAAGGCCGTCGCCGAGTTGCTGAACCGCATGGACACTGTTGCGGGCAAGGGCATCCTTGAAGAGATCGAGAATGACGAGCCGCAACTGGCGATCGCCATTCGCAACCTCATGTTCACCTTCGACGACCTGCTGACCGTGCCGCCGCAGAGTATTCGCGAACTGGTGGGAGCCATCGACAAGCGCGTACTCGCCATGGCGCTGAAGGGCGCAAAGGACAATCTGAAGGCCTACCTCTTCCAGGCCATGAGCTCCCGCGCCGTCGACATGCTGAAGGAAGACATGGACGTCATGGGTCCCGTGCGCGGCAAGGATGTCTCCGCCGCCCAGCAGGAACTGCTCGCCATGGCCCGCAAGATGGAGAGTGAAGGACGCATTATTTTGAAGATAGAGGCCGACAATGATCTCACCGTCTGATGCCGCATTTCCCATCGACCCCGCCGTCGCGGCCAAGCTGATGCAGGAGAGCTGGCGCACCCCGACCGGCTCCGTGTTGCCGCTTGAGTTCAAGGCTGTCAACCATCCGCTTCGCCGCAAGACTGACTGGACGCTCGATGGCGAATCCACGATGGAGTCCGAGTTCGACTCGGAGGTCGGAACCTTGCGCGAGCAGATCGCCACCCTCGAGCGTCGCCTCGTCACGCAGGCGCAGCAAAACACCGCGCAGCTTGCCGAAGCTCGCCGCGCCGCTCATGCCGCCGGGTTCGCCGAGGCCGAAGAGACCCTCGATGTCAGGGTTGAAAAAGAGCGCGACTGCATTAAGGTTACGTGCGCGGACTTCAAGAAAGATCGCGATCAATACTTTGCTCAGGTCGAAGGTCAGGTCGTCCGCCTCGCCTTGGGGATCGCCGAGCGCGTCCTCCACCGCGAGGCCAAGCTTGATCCCTTGCTCCTCGGCGCAACGGTTCGCGTCGCCCTCGACAAGCTCGCCGCCGAAAGCACCCCCATTCTCCATGTCCCCGCCAACGAAGTCGAAGCCTGGCGGGCGATGCTCACCGAAGAAAGCCGCGCCACCGTGCAGGTGATCGGCGACGAGCGCATGGTGCCGACCGAGTGTCTGCTCGAAACGAACGTCGGCCGGGTCGAGCTTGGCGTCGCCGTCCAGCTCGCGGAGATCGAAAAGGGCTTTTTCGACTTGATGCAGCTTCGCCCAAGCTGAGCGTCATGACTGAAGCCGGCACAGATACGACTACCGCGCTCACCGTCGAGGACATCGTCGGCGATCCCCATCCGCCGTCGGAGATTCAGCCCCGCGACGCCACCCTCGCCCCGTATTTTGCCCGGCTCGCGCAGCGCCCTTCCTGGCGCTGGTGCGGCCGCGTCATCAAGGCCGATGGCCAAACGGTCGAGTCCGAAGGCCCGCTCTGCTCGGTCGGCGAAAGCTGCGAGATATCCGACGAGAACGGCCGCACCCACGGAGCCGAAGTCATCGGCTTCCGCGCCGAGCACGTTCTCGTCATGCCGCTCGAAGCTACCCTCGGTGTCCGCTACGGCGACTCGATTACCGCACGCGGCGGACGCCCGTCGATCTGTGTCGGCGAACAGATGGCCGGCCGCGTCCTCAATGCTCTCGGCGAACCCATGGACGGCCTCCTACCGCTCCGCCTCCACGATCCCTGGCCCGTCGATGGCTCCATCCCCCGCGCGATGGAGCGCGTTCCCATCCGTGAGCCGCTCCAGACCGGCATTCGCGTGCTCGACGGGATGCTGACCGTCGGGCGCGGCCAGCGCATCGGCATCTTCGGCGGCTCGGGCGTCGGTAAAAGTACCCTGATCGGCATGATGACGCGCAACACGGAGGCCGATATCACGGTCGTCGGCCTGGTCGGCGAACGTGGCCGCGAGGTCCGTGAGTTCGTCGAAGACGCCCTTGGCGAAGACGGCCTCAAGCGCTCCGTCGTCATGGTCGCCACCTCCGATGAAAGCCCGCTGCTCCGTCTCCGCGCCGCCATGTCCGCTACCGCCGTCGCCGAGTACTACGCCTCGCGCGGCAAGCACGTCCTGCTGGTGCTCGATTCGCTCACTCGGTTCGCCATGGCCGCCCGCGAAGTCGGCCTTGCCGCCGGAGAGCCGCCCGCCAGCAAAGGCTATACTCCGTCCGTCTTTACCCGCCTCGCCAAGCTGGTCGAGCGCGCTGGTAATTTTAAGAGCGGCTCGGTTACCGCCTTCTATACTGTCCTGATGGAAGGCGATGACCAGCAGGATCCTGTCGTCGACGCCGTCCGCTCGCTGCTCGATGGCCACGTCGTCCTTTCGCGCAACCTAGCGTCCGCCGGCTGGTATCCTCCGGTCGACGTGCTCGACTCGCTCAGCCGCCTGATGCCCGCTGTCACCGAGCCGGCCCATCGCGAACGAGCCGCCGTCGCCCGCCGCCTGCTCTCCGCCCATGCCCGGTCCGAAGACCTCATCCGCATCGGTGCCTACAAGCCCGGAGCCGACGCCGAACTCGACCGCGCCGTCCGCGCCCTGCCCCATCTCAAGATGTTCCTGCAGCAGGAGAGCAGGGAACAGGTCACCCTCGCGCAAACGGTCGAACGCCTCCGGATGATGGAGCTCTAATCATGCCTTCCCGCACCTCGTCTCTCAAGCGCATTGAAGGCCTCTACAGCCTGATCGAATCCATGCACGCCGCCGCTCTTGAACAAACCGCCGCGCTCGTCCATGAAGCCGAAGCCGCCATTGCCGATCAAGCCCGCCTCAAGCAGACCGCACGTGCCGACGCCCAGTTTGCCCTCAACCACGGTGACCGCGAGCGCTGGGCGGTCGCCGAGCTCCAGCGCGAACACTCCGACCAACTCCAGCAACACCTCGAACCTATCCTCGAGCATCGGGAACGGCTTACCGTCGAGGCTCGCGCCGTCTATCTCGCGAGCCGCATTCAGCGCGGCCAGATCAAGACCGTTGTCGACAAAAGTCTCGCCGCCGAACGAATCGTCGAAGAACGCCGTGCTCAGAATCAAGCCGACGACCGCTTCCTCTCGCGTCTTCGCTGGAACGCGCTCGCACCCGATCCGGCATAAAGCTTTCCTAACCCTTTGCGCGTTACCTTTGGCCCGCCGAATGCATTCTCCCCCCACGGCAGGGAGACCACAACGATGGCAAACGTCGCAGGCGTGTCGCAGCTTTTAGAAACGGTGGGAACCCCCGCAAACCAGCCCGGATTATCCGTATCGCCCGCGCCGTCCGCCCCCAGCTTTGCCACCGTCATGCAGCAGGCCAATACCGATGCCGGCGTCCCGGCTACACCCGCGGAATACATAGCCCCCGCAACCGACCCGCAGACGTTAAAGACTGAGCCAACCATGCAGTCATCTACGCCACCGGCTAAAGGCACAGGCGAAGCGCAACTCGGGGCGGTCCCCAGCCCAGCGTCTCAGCCCCTCCCTTCTGTTGTGCCCAAACTCGAACCATCCACCCAGCCGCGCTACAGTGCCGGAAACATGCTGCGGCCCGTCTCCGACCAGTCTGGCTCCACTGTAAGCACGATCGCTCCGCCGCCCCATCACGCCGCCATGAGCCTAGCGCCCGCCACGACGGCGGAGACCTCTGCGCTCCCGGCGGAGGTCTCCGTCCTATCCGGCTCCGCTCCTGCCCAGGTCGCCACCGCCTCGGAAGCTACCAGGCTGATCGCAGCCCCCGGTCCTCCATCCATCCTGGCGGCGGAAGGGAAGCTCTCCGCCAAAGCTGCCGCGTCCCACGCCGCACCCACGCCGCAGAAGAACGGAGTAGCGCAAACCCCTAGGCAGCCGTCGGTCACTCCGGGCCCTTTCTCACAAACCGCCGCGCCCGTTCTCCCAGAGGCAACAGCCCCTCTAGTATCTGCTGCCGCTTCAATCGTTCCCGCCGTAAACGCGCCCCTTGCTCTCGCGCCGACCGCCCTTTCTGCTGTGGGCACCGCCGATCAGCCCGCTTCCGCATCGACACAGATCCTCGCGACGCCCGCAATGACTCTTTCGACTCCGCAAGGCCCAGCGCTTTCATCCAGGGAAAATACGCCGCCATCAGCCGTTTCCTTTCAACCCGCTTCCATCCAAGCGACTTCTCTCCAAGCCGCTCAAGCCCCACCGGCTTCCGCCATCGAAGCAGCGGCGACTGCTTCTCTTACAGCGGTCACGGCTCCCCCTGCAAAACTGACCCTCGCCCACGCTGTCTTCTCCCCATCGCTTACCACGCCGGCAGCCGGAGACATCCAGCCACCGGTTACGCCCTCCGATCCGATCGCCGCCCCTGCTGCCGCGTCCGCCATGGCTCCCGCCGCCGTCGCACCGTTGAACTCACAAGCCGCACCTCCGCTTGCCATAGCCTCCACTCAGAAGACCTCCGGCAAAGCCACCCTCTCAGCCGCCAACCCAACCCTTGCAACAGCATCGGCTGCCGGCACGACGCTCACGCCGCAAGCGGGCCCGGTACCGCCCGTCGCCCCGGTCGAATCGAAGGGGGACACGGCACACAGCGCACCCGCTGCCCCGCAACCCGCGGCTCTTGCCGCCGAGACGGCCTCCTTCATTACGCCGCTCCCGGCCGCCCACACTCCAATCGCACTCACTACCCTCAACAATCCCACCGGCCCTACCCTCGGTACGACCATCGCCTCCACGACCGGAATGGCCGGAACGACAGACACTCTCCCGCACACCACCCTTAGCTCCTCCCCCACATCGCTTGAGGTGGGCGTCGTCAGCGGTACCCACGGCTGGCTCAAGATTCGCGCCGAACTCAATGCCTCCGGCACCATCGACGCGTCGCTTACCGGTACCAGCACCGCCACGACCGGCAAGCTCCACAACGACCTTCCCGCGCTCTCCTCCTTTCTTCAGGACGAGAAGGTCGCTCTCGGTTCGCTCAACGTCGCCGCCCCGAACGCCATCGTTTCGGCGCTCCACGCCGTTGCCGCCACGCCGCTCGAACCCGCCTCGTCCTTCACCCGCTCCGCCGCCGAAGGGATAGGCGCCACCGGCACCGCCGTAGCCTCGGACGCCGGCGCCTTCGGTGGGCGCGCCCCGCATCAGCAGGCGCCTGAAAGCTCTTCCGCGCTCCCCATCACGCGCGAGGAGGACGGTGCACCCATCGCCATGGTCGCTCCCGCACTTACAACGCTCTACGGCGTCGGCGCGGAGCTTACCGCCGGCGGTTCACTTCTCCCGAACGAACAAGGCGGCGGCAGCTGGTTGAACGTCCGGGTCTAAACCCATACTTTTGCAATTCATACGCGGCACACTTCAGGAGGAACAGATGAGCGGTATCCAGTTGAACTCGATCACGGCAGCAGGCAACGCGGCGGCAAACAGCATCGCCTCGTCCCTGATCCCCAAAAAGCAAACCACCTCGTTGACGGCAAACAGCGCGGCACCCAAGGCGAACGCCGCCACCGCGCCCGCCACCCCCCCGGCCGGGACGGGCAGCCAGAACATCACCTCCGCCGACTTCCTGACCCTGCTCGTCAGCGAGCTCAAGAACCAGGATCCCACCCAGCCTACCGACCCCAACGCCTACATCACCCAACTCGCTCAGGTAAACAGCCTCCAGCAACTCATCAACATCAACACCGGCATCTCCACCCTCGACAACGCCGTCACTCCCGCCACGACATCCGCTCCCGTAACGGGCAAATAACTCACCCTCATCCACCGCTGTCTAAGGAAAACTTCCCATGCCCAATTTCTCGATCGCCCTTACCGGTCTCCAGGCCGACTCCATCACCCTCAATACCATCGGCAACAATCTCGCCAACCTCAACACCGACGGCTTCAAAGAGCAGAGCACCTCCTTTGAGGACCTCTTCTATCAGGAGATCGGCTCCTCCGGCTCGCAAGATCCCATCCAGCTCGGCGTCGGTACGAAGGTCTCCGGCACCGCGACCGACTTTTCGCAGGGCAGCACCGCCACCACCCATAACTCCACCGACATGGCGCTCAACGGCAACGGCTTCTTCGTCGTCCAGAACGGCAACGTCCAGTCCCTTACCCGCGCCGGCAACTTCCAGCTCGATACGGTCGGCAACCTGACCACCGTCGATGGCCAGAACGTGATGGGCTTCCCCGCGGTCAACGGCGTGGTTGGCAACAGCGGTGTGCTCGCGCCGATCATCCTTCCCGTCGGCGCTGCCGAGCCGGCCGTAGCCACCCAGAACGTCGGCTTCACGGTAAACCTGAACTCCGCTGCCACTACAGGCAGCAGTTATGCGACGACCAGCCCGGTCTACGACTCGCTCGGTCAGGCCTATACGGCAACGGTCACATACACCAAGGTCGACAACACCCATTGGAACTATGCCGTCACCTTGCCGACGGCGGCGGGCGGCACGGCGAGTAACAACACCGGAACACTGCAGTTCGATTCAAACGGTAATCTGATCGCGCCGACGGCCGCCACCGCCGCCGCCACGAACGCCACGTTCACCGGGCTGGCGGACGGTTCCAGCACACTTGCTTTCAACCTGAATCTTTACTCCACCGCAACGGCCACGACTGCCAGTGCGCCTACCGTCAGCCAGTCGGCAGCGCCCAACGGCACCTCGACCAACTTTCATGACGGCTATACCAGCGGCGTCTACCAGAGCTTCGCGGTCGATGGTACCGGCCTGGTGTCCGCCTTGTTCAGCAACGGGCACACGGCAAACATCGGTCAGGTTGCGGTCGCCTCGGTTGCCAATGTTCAAGGTTTGGTGCACGCGGGACAGAATAACTACCAGACTACCGCCGGTTCCGGCGAAGCCACGATCGGCCTCGCTTCAGTCGGCGGCCGGGCGGCGATCGTCGACAACGCATTGGAGCAATCCAATGTGGATATCTCGACCGAGTTCTCGAACCTCATCATCGCCCAGCGCGCCTTTGAAGCGAACTCGAAGACCGTCACCACCTTCGACACCGTCACCCAGGACGCCATCAGCATGTTGCGCTAAATCCAGGCACCAAACCGGCACGTCATCCTCACGACGTTTTACAGTCGTGGGGTGGGGTGCCGTTCTCGCCCGAACAATGCCCCACGCTTCGCTTCCGCGACGTGGGGCATTTCACATAGACCGTGCCTCACCCTCTGAGAGCGCCCTAATCGACCGCTCCCCCAGCATGGCGATAGACGTGCATCGTTCCAGGACACTATGGCTTCTTCTCCCGCACTCACCGATGGCTCCTCTATTCCCGCACCCGCGCACAAGACTTCGCTGGTGACCCTGATCGTCGCGATCTTCGCCGCCGTGGTCCTTTCGATCGCCGCCGTCGGGGGAACGATGGTCTATCTTATCCGGTCGGGGCGTCTACCGGTGCAAAAGACCATTACCGTGCCCGCCGAAGCCCCGCCGCCCGGCCCCGCCGCGCCCAGCCACACTCTCATGCTCGACTCGCTTGTCGCCAATCTCGCCGACGCGGGTGGAGCGGCCTACCTCAAGATGTCGCTTACCGTGAAGATCGCCGACGAGCCCGTCAAGAAGGGTGCCAAGGAAGAGAAGGCCGTCAAGGGCGTCATGTCGGACGACGAAGCGGGCATCCGCGACACCGTCCTGATGGTCGTCGGCCACCAGACCGCCGACGGCCTGCTCGCCGTCGACGGCAAGGAGCACCTCAAGGCCGATCTCAAGGCCGCCCTCGTGAAAAACAACCCCGAGCTCAAGGTGATGGACCTCCACTTCACCGACTTCCTGGTCCAGCGATAAGCCCGACCGTCGTTCAGTCTTCAATCAACCACCAATAACCAACAACGACTAAAGGGCGACACCAATGGCGGAGACGGAGTTGACGACACAAGCTGCCGAAGCGGCGCTGCCCATGGTTTCCCAGTCCGCGCTCGCGGGTGGGCGCATGGGCCGGATCGAGGAGCACCCCCACTGGCTTGCTCTTTCCCGGCTGCCTGTCGTACTCACCGCCCGAGTGCCGCTTGCAGGCTTCAAGGTGCGCGATCTGCTCCGGCTTGAACAAGGCCAGCTGATCGCCTCCCAGTGGGAGACTACCGAAGACATTCCCGTCAGGATCGGACGCGTCCAGCTTGCCTGGAGCGAGTTTGAAGTTGTGGAAGACACCATGGCCATGCGCCTCACCCGGCTGGCCTAAGCAGACCAAGCAATAACGGACAACAAGTAAAGGAGAAGCTCCATGGAACTCGCCCAGGGCATCGCCCGCAAACCGCTCTTTCCCGTCAACCCCGCGACCGTCAACGGTCTCGCGGGCTGGATCACCGGCGCGCTTCAGGGCCGCGTTCGTATCAAGTGGCGCGGCAACGCCGCTTCTGTACGCGTCCGCCCGCAGATGGAGCTGGTCGAGACGCTCTCGCTCGGCGGCAAGCGTCAGGTCATGCTGATCGAGTGCCAGGGCGAGCGCTATCTCGTCGGTTGCGGCCCCGACGCCGTCGCGACCATTGAGAAGGTCGTCCCCGACGCTCCCCAGCTCCGCCCCGCCGTTCCTTCCACGAAAACCGTCGCGCAGGCATGGCTCTAAACGGATGGCTTTCGGCATGTCAAGGGTCTCTCGCAACGCGTTGGTGCTGCTCGGGCTGTTCGCATGCAGCCTGATCGTCCCCGCGCCCGCCGAGGCGGGGGTCCGTACCGCCAGACCCACGGCCATTGCCCGTTCCGCGACGAAACCCCTCGCCGCCAAGCCAGGCGCGGGCATAAGAAGACCAGTGCTCACGGCGAAACCGGCAGCTAAACCCGACGCTCCCGGCCCTTTCTCCGGCAGCCAGAGCGTTCCGTGGTCCATCGTTCTCGGGCTGACCCTGCTGACGCTCCTGCCCGCGTTGCTGCTCTCGATGACCCCGCTGGTACGCCTGCTCGTGGTCTTCCACTTTCTCCGGCAGGCGCTGGGTACGCAGACCGCTCCTTCCAATCAAGTGCTGATGGGCCTCGCCCTGATGATGACCTGGTTTCTCATGCAGCCGGTTCTGGTGCAAGTCGAACAGAATGCCGTCAGCCCGTACCGTGCCGGACAAATCTCCGGGGAGGACGCGATGGATCGCGGCATCCGTCCCGTCAAGCAGTACATGCTTCACTACGCCCGGGAAAAAGACCTCGCCGTCTTTGCCTCGGCCGGCATGGCGACCCGTCCTCGCTCGATCGAGGACCTTCCCATTCAGGTCGTTGTTCCCGCGTACATTCTCTCGGAATTGAAAGCCGGTTTCCAGATCGGCGCGGTGCTGTTTCTTCCATTCCTTTTGGTCGACATTGTCATCGCCAGCGTTACCACCTCCATCGGCATGATGCAGCTGCCGCCGGTGGTCATCTCGACGCCGCTTAAGATCCTCCTCTTCGTCATGGTCGATGGCTGGAACCTGCTCGCCGACCAACTATTAAAAAGCTTTTAGAAAGGAGCTTCCATGCCGCCGGACCAGACCGTGGAGATCATGCGCAAGCTCCTTATCGAGGCCATGCTGCTCTCCTCGCCCATGCTCGCCGCCGCCGCTCTGGTCTCGCTCGTCGTCTCGCTCGCGCAGACACTGACCGGCGTGCAGGAGCAGACCCTTACCGTCGTTCCGCGACTGATCGTCGTTTCGGTCGTCGCCGTCATGATCCTCCCTTGGGGCATCCATCGCCTCGTCACCTTCACGCTGCACCTCTTCACCGACCTGCACCGCTACCTCGGCTAGACGATTCGGCACATTGACGACTATGGGCATCGCGGAACAACTCGGCCATATTCCCGGCCACATCACCGGAGAGGTTACCGGCCTCATCGACACCTGGCCGAGCTATCTCGCCGCGGCCCTGCTCGTTCTCGTCCGTATGAGCGCCCTGGTCGCCTTCGCGCCGCTCTTCTCCTCCGCCGCGATTGCTCCGCGCATCAAGGCCGGCTTCGTCATCGCCATGACCATTCTGCTCGCTCCCGTGGTCGCCGCCATCCCGGGTGCCCGCGCCGTGCCGGACTTTGCCGCCATCTTGGGCGAGCTCGGCATCGGCCTCGTCTTCGGTCTGACCCTCTCCCTGATGAACGAAGCCCTTCAGTTTGCTGGAACCATGCTCGGCCAGCAGTTTTCCTTTTCGCTCGTCAACCTGCTCGACCCCAACTCCTCCATTGAGACGCCTGTCCTCGGCCAGATGCTCGGCTGGCTCGGCCTGCTCGTCATCATCGGCGCGGGCCTCGACCGTACCCTGATTGCCGCGATCGTCCGCTCCTTCTGCATGGTCCCGGTCGGCACCGCCATCATCCACGCCCGCACCGCCGCCGCCATCGCCCAGATGGCCTCGGGCATCTTCCTCTCCGGCCTCCAACTCGCGGCACCGGTCATCGCCGCCGCCCTTGCCGTCGAGGTCACCATCGCCCTGGTGTCCCGCCTCGCCCCGTCCCTGCCCGCCATGGTCGTCAGCATTCCGCTCAAGACCCTCGTCTCCTATGTTGTCCTGATCGCCTCGCTCGCCGTTTGGCCCGGTTGGATCGAGCAGCACTGGCTTGCTCTCCTCGAAGCCGCCGGCAGAATGGTGGGCGCGCATGGCTGAGAAGGGAACCGAAAAAGCCAGTCAACAACGCGTCCAGAAAGCCGTCGAGAAGGGCGACATCGTCCGCAGCCGTGACCTCCTATCCGCCGTCGCGCTCCTCCTCGGCGTCATGGTCCTCGGCTCGATGGCCGGCAACCTGGTCTCTTCCTGGGGCCGGGTCTTCGTCGAGTGCCTCCGCCTCGCCCGTGTCGACCAGTTAAGCTCCGAGAACCTCTGGCGCACCGGCTTCCGCCACATGCTCGGCCCCGCCGTCGCCCCCATCGGCATCATGATGGCCGCCAGCTTCTTCGGCGCGCTCGGCGTCGGCATCGCGCAAGGCGGCGGCCTCGCCATTCACCCCAACTCGCTCGAGCTCAAGTTCAACCGCCTCAATCCCGTCACCAATCTCGGGAACCTCTTCTCGCTCCGCTCCGCCACGCGCATCGTCAAGTCGCTCGTGCCCGCCGCCGTGATGGTCGTCTTCGGCTGGTACGCCCTGCAAAGGCTAATGCTGCCCTTGCCCGTCTTCTCCTTAATGCGCCTGCCCAACGCTTTCGCGACCGCCTACAGCCTTATCGTCAAAGCCGCCTGGGTCACGCTCCTCTGGTCGGGCCTCGACTATGCCATCGAGTGGCGTGCTCGCGCCGAGCGCCTGAAGGCTACCAAGCAGGAAGTTCGCCAAGAGATGAAGGAGGCCATGGGCAATCCCGAGATCAAGGGCAAGATCCGCCAGATCCAGCGCGCCATGCGCCGCCGCCGCATGAAGGCCGACATCTCCCGCGCCTCGGTCGTCATCACCAACCCAACACACTACGCCGTCGCGCTTGAGTTCTCCTTCGACACCATGCAGGCCCCGACCGTGCTCGCCAAGGGCCGTGACCTCCACGCCGCCGAAATTCGCGAAGAGGCTCGCTGGGCCAACATTCCCATCATGGAGAATCCGCCGCTCGCCCGCTCCCTTTACAAGGCCGTCGAGCCCGGCCAGTCCATTCCTTACGAGCTCTACGCCGCCGTCGCCGGTATCCTCGCCTTCCTCTATCGCCAGAAGGTGGAAGACAAGCTGCGCGCCGACAAGATCAAAGCCGACCGCCAGGCCCACGCCCAGGCCGAAGCCCAACGTGCCGCAGCCCGCAGAATGCCTCAAGCCCTACTCGGCTTCCAAGGAGGAATATGAGCACCGCCGCCGTCATCTCCATGCCTCTCAAGCTCGGCCGCTGGACGCCCGCCAAGCTCCAGCGCCTCCTGCTGCCCGTCACCGCCATCAGCATGGTCTTCGTCATGCTCATCCCGGTGCCGAGCTTTGTGCTCGACCTGCTGCTGGCCGCGTCGATCACCGCCTCGGTGATCGTCTTCCTGACCGCCGTGCAGGTGCGCCGCGCCGTCGACTTCTCCGTCTTTCCCACGCTGCTCCTCCTGCTGACCCTCTTCCGCCTCTCGCTCAATCTCGCTTCCTCCCGCCGCATCCTGCTTCACGGCCATGAGGGCACTCACGCCGCCGGGTCGGTGATCGAGGCCTTCGGCCAATTCGTCGTCGGCGGCAATTACGTCGTCGGTTTCGTGCTCTTTCTCGCGCTGATCGCCATCCAGTTCCTCGTCGTCGCCCACGGCGCGGTGCGCACGGCGGAGGTCACCGCGCGCTTCACCCTTGACGCGCTCCCTGGCAAGCAGATGGCGATCGACGCCGATATGAACGCCGGGCTGATCGACGAGCAGGGCGCACGCCGCCGCCGCGAGGCGATTGCTCGCGAAGCCGAGTTCTATGGCGCGATGGACGGCGCGGCTCGCTTCAACCAGCGCGACTCGCTCGCCACCATCCTTATCACCGTGATCAACATCGTCGCCGGTCTACTCATCGGTGTCATCCAGCAGGGAACCGACCTGATGACCGCCGTCAAGACCTATACCATCCTTACCGTGGGCGACGGCCTGGTCACGATGATCCCCAGCCTGCTCGTTTCGATCGCGGGCGGCGTCGTCCTTACCCGCGCCTCGTCCTCCGGCCAGCTTGACGCCGAGCTCGGCACCCAGTTACTCAAGGGCCGCAACACGCTCTGGATCGCCTGCGGCGTCTTACTCGCTCTCGCGCTGATCCCCGGCCTTCCTAAAACTTCTTTTATCCTGATGGCCATCGCCGTCGGCATGATTGCCCGCAAGCTCCCCGCCGCCGCTGAAGAGACGCTTGCCGTTGCTCCTGAAATCGTTGCCGCCGACAAGGCCAAGGTCGCCGAACAGGCCGTCGGCGAGAACCTGGCCTCGTTGCTCAAGATGGACGAGCTTACCTTGGAGATCGGCTTTCAGCTCATCTCGCTGGTGGACGAGAAGCAGGGCGGTCAGATGCTCAACCGCGTCCGCGGCCTGCGCCGCCATCTCGCCACGGAGCTGGGCTTCATCGTCCCGCCCGTACACATTACCGACAACCTCCGCCTGCGCCCGCGCGAGTACGTCGTCAGCCTGCGCGGCACGGAGATCGCCCGCTGGCAGACCGAGCAGAACTTCCTCCTTGCCGTCAACTCCGATCCGAAAGCTCGTCCTGTCCCCGGCATCGAGACCAAAGAGCCGGCGTTCGGGGTCGCCGCCCGCTGGATACAGCCCGGCGTTGAAGAGTCCGCGCTCGCCGCCGGCTACTCCGTCGTCGACCAGACCACTGTCATCGGTACCCACCTCGGGGAGCTGATCCGCCGCCACGCGCATGAGCTGCTCGGCCGCCAGGAGGTCAAGCGCCTGATGGATTCCATGAACGAGAGCCACCCCAAGCTCGTCGAAGAGCTCGTGCCGAAGCTGATGTCGCTCGGCGAAGTTCAGAAGGTTCTCCAGCAGCTTCTCCGCGAGCAAGTCTCCATCCGCGATCTCGGCGCGATCCTCGAAGTTCTCGTCGAAGCCTCGCAACAGTCCAAGAGCGTCGTTCACCTCGTTGAAAGCGTCCGTCAGTCCCTTGGGCGCGGCCTCATCCATCCGTTGCTCGACGCCGACGGCGGCCTGCGCGTCCTCGCCCTCGACCCCACGCTCGAATCCCAGCTTGTCCATACCTTCGATCCCGGCGGCGCGGCCCTGCTGCTGGGCGACGGCGTGCGCCCCGCGGGCACCCCGGCCGAATATCTTCGCCGTCTGCTCGACTCTGTGAAACGGCTAACCGAGGGTGGCTCCGGGCTGGCCCTGCCCGTGCTCTTATGTCCAAGTCCAGCCCGCTATCACGTCAGGCGATGGCTGGAGCCTTTCTTACCGAAGGTAACGGTACTCGCCCCGGCGGAGATTCCCGCCGAGATCCGGGTCCGCAGCATCGGCATCGTCGGATAAGAAGCCGGTGAGCTTAGTTGCATCCTTGCTTGTTTCTCAACGCCTTCGCTTTCTAAACGAATCGCAACCAGGTAAACCCCATGGCAGAAAGAACACGAGAGGTCATAGACGAGATGGAGATGGTAAACCCAATCCCGGTAGCGATGCTGGATACCCACGCACTCCGCGGCAGCCGCGCAAACGAGCAGGCCATCCTCAACGGCGACCCCAACCCGGAAGCCATGCTGATGCCGCCGATCGAGGCGCACGCCGGTCCCGAGACACCGGTCGATCGCGAGGCGCTCCTGCTCGAGCATCTTCCCACCGTCCGCTATCTCGCGCGCCGCATCCACGAGCGCCTCCCGCAGCATGTCGACCTTGATGACCTCATTTCGGCTGGCGTCGTCGGTCTGATCGACGCCTTCTCGAAGTTCGACCATAACAAAAAGGTCCAATTCAAGAGCTATGCCCAGTTCCGCATTCGGGGCGCGATCCTCGATTCCCTTCGGACCCTCGACTGGAGCCCTCGTGAACTCCGCCGTAAAGGCCGCGCCGTGGAAGAGGCCATCCGCTCCTCCACGCAGCGCCTGGGTCGTGCTCCCTCCGAGCAGGAGATCGCCGCCGCCATGGAGCTCTCGCTCAACGAGTATCAGCAACTCCTCGGCGACCTCAAAGGATTGGAAATCGGCTCTCTTCACATGGAGCGCACCGAAGACTCGGGCGACGAAGAACTTGCCTACATTCCGGGCGCGCCCGAAGACGACCCTCTCTTCCGTTGTCTCAAGGGCGAGATGAAGCAGCGCCTCGCCGACGCCATCGACGAGCTGCCCGAAAAAGAGCGCCTCGTCCTCACCCTCTACTACTACGAAGAACTGACCATGAAGGAGATCGGCCTCACTCTGGGCGTGGTTGAGTCTCGCGTAAGCCAGATCCACTCCTCCGCCGTCCTTCGCCTGCGCACCGCGCTCGCCAGCCTTCGCGCCAAAGACGCCGCCAACGCCAAGCCCGCCGCCGGCGTCAAGAAGCTCGCCGCTTTACCACGCCGCCGACTCGCATAGCTGCACGGAGAAAGGATCGTCTCATGCCCGAAAACGAAGCCAGCCAGGCCGTACCTGAAGCTTACGAGCCTTATAACTTCTCCCGCTCCGGCCTTATCACCCACGACCAGCTCCGCGCCATCACCACCGTCAACGATCTCTTCGCCCGCAACCTGATGCACACCATGGGCGCGTGGCTTCGTACCAATTTCCAGGTCAAGACGGCCACCGCCCGGCAGATGACCTACACCGAGTTCCTCAACCGGCCAAAGGACCACACCTATGTCTGCTCCATCCGCATGGAACCGCTCGGTGCGCTCGGCCTGATGGAGCTCGATCTCGCCCTCGCCTCCCCCGTCGTCGATCTTCTCCTCGGCGGCATCGGCCGGGGCGGCTCGGCCGTGCGCGAGCTGACCGACATCGAAGACGCGATCCTCACCTCCGTCTCCGACATCATCGTCCGCGAGCTCAACTCCGCCTGGCAGCCTGTAGGCCTGCAATTCTCCTTCGAGAAGCGCGAGACCGCCGCCCAGGTCTCCCGCATGATGCCCGCCACGGAAAAAACCATGTGGGTTCGCTTCGACGTGACCATGCCCGAGGCCGAGGGCAGCCTCAATCTCTGTCTGCCTGTCGTCGTTCTCAACGCTATTCTCCGCCAGCTCGTGGTCGATAGCGAACGCCCCCGCCGCCGCTCGGAAGAGTCCGAAATCCGTGTCCGCGAGCTCCTCGGCGAGGCTAGTTTTGGGGCCGTCCTCCAATTTCCTGCCCTCCGTGTCCGCGCCCGCGAGCTTGCTGAAATCGTTCCCGGCACCATCCTTCGCCTGCCGCTGCCGCGCCACTCCGCCGCTGAGCTCCGCGTAGGCGGCATCGCCCTTGGGCAAGCTCGCCCCGTTCGCGTCGGCGAACATCGCGGTGCCCAGATGCAAGCAACTCGCAACGAAGAATTCGAGCCGTCCCGCATCAACTAAGGCCATAAAAATCAACATTCAGAGGAAAAGTATCGATGACTGAAGATCTACAGCCCGACCAAGACTCCGGCCCCAATTCCCAGGCCGCCCACGCTACACGCATGGACCTGCTTTACGACATCGAACTTGACGCCACGCTCCAGTTCGGCTCCCGCGAGATGCCTCTTCGCGAGGTCCTTGCCCTCGGTCCGGGCGATGTCGTCGAACTCGACCGCCACGTCTCCGAGCCGGTCGATCTCGTCGTTGGAGACCGGATCGTCGCTCGTGGTGAAGTCGTCGTCGCCAGCGGGAACTTTGCCCTGCGCATCACGGAAGTCGCAACGCCGCAGCTGCGGCTGGAGAGTATTCGATGCCTTTTCTAGATCGCTTCAACGCCGCCCTTACCGGCATCCGCTCCGCCGGCACGGCTTCCGCCATCACCACCGTCCTTCCCTGGGGACGCGACACCTATATTCCCGGACTCTCGCCCCGGCCCACGGGCAAGATGCCTGTAGCCCCCGGCCTTGATCGCCAGATCTGCGCCAATACCGACTGCGACTCCCGCTGGCGTAAGCCCTGGAAGAATCGCCGCCGCGCCATCTTTGAGGACAACTGGTGCTGTACCACGCGCTGCCTGGAGGCGGTCATCCGCAAGGCCCTCCGGCGCGAACGCGGCGATTCGAGCGCCACTGCCTCCACCATGCAGCAGGAAGAGCCGCATCGCCATCGCATTCCGCTCGGCCTCGTCATGCTCTCGCAAGGCACCGTTTCCCAGGCCCAGCTCCGCAAAGCTCTTGAAGCCCAACGAGCCGCCGGTCACGGCCGCATCGGCCAATGGCTCATCTCGGAATCCGGCATCTCCCCCGCCCAGATCGTCAAGGCTCTCGCCATGCAATGGAGCTGCCCGGTGCTTCCGATTGACGGCTTCGAACCCAACGCCATGGCACTCGCCATGCCTCGGCTTTTCATCGAAGAGTTCGGCCTGCTCCCTCTCCGTGTTGCCGCCGGCCAAATACTCTACGTCGCTTTCAAGGATCGTCTCAATGCGGCCGCCACCTTCGCGCTCGAACAAATGTCCGGCCTCCGCGTTGAGAACGGCCTCATCGACGAGCACGACTTCGATGCCGCCCGGACCCGTCTGCTCGAAAGCAAGTTCGTCACCGCCGGACAGGAATTCGTTGCCGATACCGACACGCTCGCCACCAAGATCGCCAATGTTCTCGAGCAGACCCAGCCCGTAGGCTCTCGTCTCGTCCGCGTTCACCATCACTATTGGCTACGCACCTGGCTCGAATCCGGTGCCTACAGCGGTACCGGCCGTCTCCCCGCCACCGGCGAAGACACCACCGATATCCTCTTCACCCTCGGTGCTCGCGCTTAACAAGCTCACCTGATCGGTGTGGCCTTTGCTTAAGCCTATGACTGCAAAATAAACGGCCGCACCCACAAGGGCACGGCCGTTTCGCTACACAAAAGCCTACTGATTCATCGTATTGGCCGCGCTTGACGCGGACTCTTCATGAGCCGGCCCTAACCCCAGCTTGATAATAGCCCGCGAATCCGGCACAAGCTTTGTCTGCCAGCCGTTATCGGCCTGCATCTTTTGCATCGCCGACTCAGTTTGCGTGTCCCAGTGCCCGCTCGCCGCCTCATTCGACAGATAACCCTGCTTCACCAAAGCCGCCTGGATCGCCGTTGCACGGTCGCTGTCGATTGCCCGCTGTCCACTCGTCTTCAAAACTTTAGCCTTCTTGTTGAATAGCCGGGGAGCTGTCGGCCCGCGACGCGTATGCGTCATCGCCGGTAAAGCAGCTGTCATCGTCAACAGAAGCGAAGAGCAAACAAGGAGCCGCGCACCGAAAACCATCGTCCCATCACCTCTGTAAAGATATCGACAAACTTTATGAACTCATCTGTCGATTGCGAGTCCAGACTAACGCCTTCTCCAGCGCGGCGCAAGCCCCGAAGGTGACCGGGACATACAAATCTTTACTGGTAATCTCCGTAGATGCGACCACCGACAAAACGGCGTGGAGCGGAACTCCACGCCATCTTTCGTCTCCAGCCAACCTACGGCAAGGTGCCGCCCAGGAAGTTGTTACCCTGGCTGTTGGGTGCGTGAACCACGAACACCACATCTTCGCCCGACTTCAGGCTGTTGACGATGGATCGGTAGCTCGCCTCATCGGTCACTGGACGCTTATTGATCGCCACGATAATGTAACCCTTGACGAGGCCGATCTCCTCGGCGAAAGATCCCGGCTTCACCGAACTAATTGCCACGCCGCCTTTGACGCCCATCTTGCTCGCCATTGCCGGGGGTAAAGAGGCTACCGTGATCCCCAGCTTGCCCTGACCTGCGTCCGCGTCCTGCGGCGTATTGTCGTCATTGTTACCATCGCCGTTGTTCGCGGAAAGCTCGGCGCGGTCGCCGATCGTCACCGTGGCCGTACCTGATTTACCGTCTCGCAGATATCCCAGCTTCACGCCGGTACCGACCCGGCGCGCCGAGATATCCGACACCAGATCATCGCCATCCTTAATCTGGCGTCCGTCGATCGATGTAATGACATCGTTCGCCTGAATACCGGCTTTTGCCGCGCCCTTACCCGGCGTCACCGTCGCCACAATTACGCCGCTCTTGAAACCGTACATTCTCTGCACGGCCGCGGAGGTCGAAGGTTGGAACGAAATACCGATCGACCCGCGAACCACCTTGTGTTCCGGTCCGATCAGCATGTTGTACACGCTGGCAATGATGTTCGAAGGAATAGCAAACCCAACGCCCGCGGACCCGCCGCTCGACGTAAAGATCGCCGTATTCATGCCGATTACCTGCCCAGCCAAATCGACCAGCGGCCCGCCGGAGTTACCGGGATTAATCGCCGCGTCCGTCTGGATAAACTTCTGGAACTGAGTAGACGCGCCGCCTTCGAGGTTCGCGCGATCCTTCGCCGATACGATACCCGCTGTTACGGTCTTCGACAATGAGAACGGACTACCCATCGCCAGTACCCAATCGCCTACCTGAGCGCCTTCGGAATTTCCCAGCTTGATCGTCTGCAACGGCTCTTTCACGTCGATTTTGATAACGGCAATGTCCGTATCCTTATCGACGCCAATCACCTTCGCGGGATGGCCTTCGTCGCCCGGTCCACCATCAGGATCGTTCGAAAGCTTCACGAAAATCTTGTCGGCCTTGTCGACTACGTGATTGTTCGTGATGATGTAGCCGCGCGAGTCTACGATAAAGCCCGACCCCAACGCCCGGCGCTCTCCGCCCGGAAATCCGCCGTCCGAGTCGTCATCTCCGCCCTGGCCACCCTGTCCGCCAAAGAAGCGATTGAAAAAATCCTGCATGTCGCCCTGTTGGTCATCTCCGCCACCGCCGTTCGGTAAATTCGGGTGTCCCTGCGGCAGACCGCGCCGCCGTGCACCATTGCCGCCGTTTCCACCACGCGGTGTAGCCTGTTTCGGCAGCGACTCCGTATTGATGTTCACCACCGCCGGTCCCACCTGCTTCACGATCGCCGAGAAGCCGTTCGACAGTGTCTGAGGGGAGGGAATAGTAATCGGACGCGCATCGGAGGAATCCACCGATTGCGCCTCCTTGCCGCTCACTCCATGGGTCATTACCGACCCGGCAAGAATCCCCGCCGACAGCGTAGCCAGCAGGGCAAAAGTAGTCGTCAAGCGGCGGCTGCGAATAAAGTCGCGCACAGGTCTCTTCGGCGTATTCATCTCCATGTTTCTCTCATTCCTCATCAACGGCGCATTGAGCTCAAAGGTATAGATGCCACCGGTCCGGTGCGGCTACATCAGCCGCCCGGCGCAGTTTGCACTAAACAATTAGTTAGACGCTATCTTCCCAGAAAAGTATCACGGCATCAAGCCGTGTCTCGACGCTGCAACCTCAGCAGTCGACTATTGGGTGCGTCATCCTCGTCGCACTTTATCGCGGTAAGGTGGGGTAGGTAGCCGCGACGTCTATCGCCGTCCCGGCACCAACTCCACCACACCAATCCCCGCCAGCATCAACCCCGCCCCCGTCAACATTCGCCCACTCATCCGCTCATGCAGAAATACCATCGACGTCACCGTGGCAAAGACCGGCTCCAGCGACACAATTAAGGCCACGTGCGAAGGCGCAAGGTGCTGCTGCGCATAGCTTTGAATTGTAAACGCCGCCGCCGTCGCCAGCACGCTCGTGATCAGGAGCGCCATCACCAGCCGTACCGTCAGATGCAGCTCCGGTCTTCCGCCAAGCGGCAGCGTCACCAACATGACACAGGCAGCCGCTCCAATCTGTAGCGTAGCCAGAACCCCCGCCGGCATCTCCAGCGACACATGACCCAGCGCCAGCAGATGCCCCGCAAACGCCAGCGCACAACATAACGTCAACCAATCTCCCACTCCAATGCTTTCCAATGTCCGTGCCCAGGCCGTCCCAGCCGGAGTGGTCAGCAGCATGAGCCCAGTAAACGCCAGTCCCGCCGCCCCCACGGCCCTGAAGTCTGGTCTCGCAGCTCCCCTCGGCCGCAATCTCGACACCACCATCAGCAGCGGCACCAGCACCACCACCATCCCTGTAATGAACGCCGACTTCACCGCCGTCGTCCGCGCCAGCCCCGCCGTCTGAAACTGATACCCCGCCGCAAGAAATACACCTACACCTAACCCCGTCAAGATCGATCGACGCGACAATCCCGACAGACTCCGCCAATTCACCCCTCCCAACACCGCAGACGCCAGCACCATACGCAGTAAATTGAAGACCAGCGGCGAAGCATCTTTGAGAGCGTCTTTGATTAGCGCGAACGTCGCTCCCCAGATTGCCACTACCCCAACCATTAAAAGATGCGCCCGCGTACTCTTGCTCATCGTCTCACCTTACGGCACTCACGAAGGAGACGAGTTTTGCGGCTCAACTACGGCCATGCTGCTTTCCTTCAGCGATCATTGCGACCGCCTGGACTACACGTTTTTCTCGCGTTTCCAGGCGTTTAGCTGAGACAATCCAATCGATATAAGCGCGTTGACACGATGGACTGAAGGCGGAGAAGACGGTAGCGGCTTGTGGATTAGTCTCAAGGGCGGCAGTCAGTTCAGGGGGAGCAGCCGGCGCGGCTATTGTTTGCATGGGAGAGCCTCTTGCCAGAATTAAGCTCGCGTACTCCAAATGTCAATACCTTTATTCACAACAAGTTGTCTTCCATCTGGCGATCCTTGCCAACCTACTGTTTTACCCGCTACAGTTCTCCCGAACGGAAATAGTCACCATGACCGCCTACATCGGCGCACTCGATCAAGGCACCACCAGTACGCGCTTTATGGTTTTTGATCGCCGCGGCCGCATCGTCTCCGTCGCGCAAAAAGAGCATGAACAGATTTATCCCCATCCCGGCTGGGTCGAGCATGACGCGCTGGAGATCTGGCGTCGTACCCTGGAAGTAGTGGACGAAGCTTGCGACGCCAGAGGGCTCAGAGCAAAAGACTTCGCCGCTATCGGCATTACGAACCAGCGGGAGACAACGGTCGTCTGGAACCGCGAGACCGGCCTCCCCATCCATAACGCTCTCGTCTGGCAAGACACTCGTATTGCAGAGTCTGTAACCGCCTTTGCCAGAGAAGGAGGGCCGGACCGCTTTCGCGCCAAGACCGGTCTTCCCCTTACCACTTACTTCTCCGGCCTCAAGCTTCGCTGGCTCCTTGACCACGTCCCGAACGCTTGGGAAGACGCCGAAACCGGCAAGCTCCTCTTCGGCAACATGGACAGTTATCTCCTGTGGAATCTTACCGGCGGCAAGGATGGAGGAGTCCACCTCACCGACGTTACCAATGCCTCGCGTACCCAACTAATGAATCTATCCACCCTCGAGTGGGACGATGAGCTGCTGGCTACCTTCGACATCCCGCGCGCCATGCTCCCCACCATTCGCTCCTCGTCTGAACACTTCGGCACGTTGGCCCGCACCCATTTGGCCGGCGTTCCCGTCGCGGGCATCCTCGGCGACCAGCACGCCGCCCTTGTCGGCCAGACCTGCTTCGCTCCGGGCGAGGCCAAAAACACCTATGGTACCGGCTGCTTCCTCCTGCTCAATACTGGCGAGACCCCGGTTCAGTCCAGCCAAGGCCTCCTCACCACCGTCGCCTACAAGCTCGGCTCCGCGCCCGCCGTCTATGCCCTCGAAGGCTCCATCGCCATTACCGGCGCGCT
Organism: uncultured Acidobacteriaceae bacterium; assembly: GCA_964246805.1. GTDB lineage: Bacteria > Acidobacteriota > Terriglobia > Terriglobales > Acidobacteriaceae > Edaphobacter. Next base: position 1,205 of record CAXTRY010000018.1, on the reverse strand, counting down.
CGTACAATGGATACGCGATAACCTCGGCCTCATCCGGAAGTCCGAGGAGATCGAGTTGTTATCGAATACCGTCTCCGATAACGGCGGCGTCTACTTCGTCCCCGCCTTCTCCGGTCTCTACGCTCCCTATTGGAAGGACTCCGCCCGCGGCGTCATCACCGGCCTCACCCGCTACGCCAACAAGGGCCACATCGCCCGCGCCGCGCTTGAAGCCACCGCCTTCCAGACCCGCGAAGTGGTCGAGGCCATGGAGGCCGATTCCGGCATCTCTCTCGAACAGCTCCGGACTGACGGCGGCATGGTCGCCAACGACACCCTCATGCAGTTCCAGGCCGACATCCTCAACCGCACCGTCGTCCGTCCGGTCATACGCGAGACCACCGCTCTGGGCACCGCCTATGCCGCCGGTCTCGCTACCGGCTTTTACAAAGACACCGCCGATCTTATCGCCAACTGGGCCATCGACCGCGCCTGGAAACCGAATATGGCGGACGCCCACCGAGACACTCACTACAAACAATGGAAGAAAGCCGTCACCCGCTCCTTCAACTGGACAGATGATTAGGTTTGTAGCCTGGGTAACGGTACCTTCACTCCCGAAGGCGATCCGTGTTTCTACTTTCATCCTTAGTACAGTAAGAGGCCAACACCTATGAAGAAAGTGTTTCTTGGAGAACTGATCGCAGAAGCAGTCGCCATGTTCCTCATCATCGCCATCGGCGACTCCGTAGCCGCGATGTACAGCCTCTACGACCCCAGCCCTTATCAAACCGCCTATTGGGGCGTCTGCATCACCTGGGGTTTAGCCGTCACCATAGCCATCTACGCCACCGCATCGGTCAGCGGTTGCCATGCCAACCCTGCCGTCACTCTGGCGCTCGCCTGTTTCCGTCGATTCTCCTGGCGCAAGGTGCTGCCCTACTGTATCGCGCAGGTGACAGGCGGCTTCTTCGGAGCGGCGATCGTCTATGCGCTCTTCAGTCCAGTCATCGACCAGTTCAACGCGCTCCACCATCTCACCCGGTCCGCCGGCGGCTCCGCCAGTGTCTTCTTTACCCCCCCCCGCCCCGCCATCCGCGCGCCGGCGCATCTGCCGCATCGCCCCGGCGTGATCGGCGCCGGCCCCTGCGGCCTGATGGCTGCGCTCACGCGGGCGCAGATGGGGTTCCGTCCGATCATCCTCGAACGCGGCCGCGAGGTCCGCA
>CAXTRY010000017.1:14220-39124 GCA_964246805.1 uncultured Acidobacteriaceae bacterium | reverse complement strand
AGGACGGTGCGGTCGCCGTTGTCCCACACGAGGCGCAGCAGCCCGGTCTGCCCAGCCTGATAGTGCTCCGTCGACTGCGAGAGTTCGGCCACGCTGCTACTCGCGCGCTTGGCGATGGCCGCAAAGATGTCCCCCACGGCCGACATCCCGGCCTCGATGCCCACCTCGTTCGGATACACAGATCCGGGCACCACGCCGCAGACCCCCGGTACCAGTGTCTGTTGGTCGCTCATCCCGATGATGCAGGTCGAGGTGCCAATCACGTTGACCACGTCGCCGAGGCGGAGATTCGCGCCGATAGCGTCCCAGTGCGCGTCAAAGGCTCCGGTGGGGACAGGGATGCCGGGCGCGAGGCCGAGCCTAGCGGCCCAGTCTTTGCTGAGATGCCCGGCCGGCTTATCCGAAGTTTGGAATTTGCCCGTAATCTTCTCCCGCACGCCGGCCAGCAGCGGATCGACGCCCGCGAGAAAATCCTCCGGCGGCAGCCCGCCCCAGCGCGGATTCCACATCCACTTATGCCCCATCGCGCAGACGCTGCGGGCGATCTCATGCGGGTCTGTGACGCCGCACAGGGTCGCCGCCACCATGTCGCAGTGCTCCAGCGCGGTGACGAACTTCGAACGTAGCTCCGGGTTGTGCCGCAGCCAATGCAGCAACTTCGACCAGCCCCACTCGGACGAGTAAACGCCGCCGCACCAATCGATTCCTTCAAAGCGCGCCCGGTGCGCGGCCGCCGTAATCTCCGCCGCCTCACCCGCCGCGCGATGGTCCGCCCACAAATAGTATTCACCCAGCGGGATGAGCCCTTCGCCCACCATAATAACGCTCGAGCCCGTCGTATCGAGCGCGATCGAGCGGATCTCCCGGCCACGGATGCCACTGACCGCGACCGCCTCGTGTATGGCGAGGGTCAGCGCGGCCATCTGGTCGTCGTGGCTCTGCGTGGCGAGGTTCGGGTCGCTGGCCGAGCGATGCAGTGGATACTCCGCCGTCGCCATGCCCAGCTTACCGCGCTCTCTGTCGAAGATAGCGACACGAACGCTGAGCGTCCCGAAGTCCACGCCGGCCACGATACTCATAAATCTCCTTTTACACCCGTCTACTTGGCGAATAGCTGATTGAGATTCGCAAAGGCTTTAAACTCTAACGCGTTGCCGGCGGGGTCGAGCAGAAACATCGTCGCCTGTTCGCCCACTTCGCCCTGGAAGCGGATGTACGGCTCGATGACGAACTGCGTCCCGGCCGCGCGCAGCCGCTCCGCCAGCACGTTCCAACGATCCATGTCCAGGACCACCCCGAAGTGCGGGATCGGTACGGCATGGCCATCGACCGTATTATGCCGCGGCTCCCCGGTCGAGCGCGGCGTCAAGTGCGCGACGATCTCATGGCCGAAAAGGTCGAAGTCGATCCAGCGCTCGGCGCTGCGGCCCTCCGCACAGCCGAGCGTCCCGCCGTAAAAGTTGCGCGCGGCAGCCAGGTCGTCCACCGGAAAGGCAATGTGAAATGGCGTAAGCATAAGGCATCCTCCTGCCCCATCTTATGCGGTCGGACGCACGGCATGTAAGCGTAGCCGGACGTAATCGGCCATCCAGCTGCCCTCGGATCGAGGATGCGTTCACTAGACACGGGTCCAAGTAGGTCGAGAACATCACTGCCCAGCGTCGCCACAAAACGTCCATTTTCCGCGTGGGAAGTGGTGTTCCAGGTTTCTCTCTTAAATCTCTATATCTACTATAAGGCGCGAGCAAGCGGTCGTCGGCCGAGCCATCGATTAGGATGGGTCTATCGATTTAGGGAGAGTCTGGATGAAGCGAAGCGTTGCGATGTTGCTGACTGTGTTGCTCTGTCGGGCGATTGCCGTGGCCGGGCAGCTCCCGTCGCTGAAGCTGCCCGGCCATAAGAAGCCCACCGGGCCGCCGCCCTTCAACTGGGTAGTTAAGCCGGAGTGGGTCCGCGCGCACGAGGAGTTCCTCGCGAGCGATGCCATGGCGGGGCGGGGAAGCGCGACCCGCGACGAGGAGATTGCCGCCAGTTACGTCGCGTCCGAGTTCCTTACCTATGGCCTAACCCCCGCGCCCGGCACCCAAAGCTTTCTCCAGGCCGCCGATCTGACCGCTCCCACGCTTGACGGCAAGGCGGCCCTCGCGGCGGGTGGCGTCGTCTTGACCGAGGGCCAGGACATGGACCTGCTCTCGTCTTCCGGCTTGACGGTGAGCGGGCCACTACAGCGCGTCGCGGCGAAGCAGTCAGCCACGGCCAAAGTCGCTAAAGGCGCGGTCGTGCTGCTGGTCGACCTGCCGAAAGACGCGAACGCTACCCGCATGGTGCAGCCGCTTGGCCGCTCCGGCGCGGCCATGGTCATCCTCGAACGCAATGAATCGCTCGTCAAGCTCTTTGAAGCGCGTGGACGAAAAACGCGTATCCCCGTCCGCTTGAAGGAGGATGCCGACGCCCACCCCACCGTCACCGCCGTCAGCATCAGCGAGGCGGCCATGCGCGGGCTGGACAATGTCCGCGACGGTTCGCCTGTTACCCTCACCGTCCACGCCGAGGCCCAGCCGCGCCAGACCTTCAACGCGATCGGCTTCCTCGCGGGCAGCGATCCGGGGAGCGGCACCATCCTGCTCTCGGCGCATCTTGATCATCTAGGCATCGGCGCGCCCGTCAATGGCGACAGCATCTATAACGGGGCCAATGACGACGCGGCTGGAACGACCGCCGTGCTCGAACTGGCTCACGCGCTGGCCGCCGGTCCGAAGCCGCGCCGCAATATCCTCTTCGTCTGCTATGGCAGCGAGGAGGCCGGTGAGCTAGGCTCCGAATACTTCGGTAAGCATCCGGCCGTGCCCCTCAAAGATCTGATCGCGAACATCGAATTCGAGATGATCGGCAACCAGGACCCCAAGACGCCTCCGGGCACACTGCTCTTCACCGGTTGGGACCGCTCGAATCTAGGCGTAACTTTGAAGGAGCACGGCGCAAAGCTCGGCCCGGACCCGTACCCGGACGAGCACTTCTTCGAGCGATCGGACAACTACCAGCTTGCGCTCGAAGGAGTCGTCGCTCACACTGCGGCTGGATGGGGAACCCCGCCTACCTATCACCAGCCTTCGGACGATCTTGCGCATCTCAACCTGGAGTTTATGACAGCGGCTATCCAGTCGTTCGTACAGCCACTTGAATGGTTTGCCGACAGCGACTTCAAACCGGCGTGGTTCCCCGGGGCACAACCCAAGCAATAAGGAGCAAGATGGCGGACCTAGAAGCGGCAATCGAGTACGCAAGGGAGCACGAAGGACGATTCGTCGACGAGTTGAAGGCGCTCCTCCGCCTTCCCTCCATTTCAACGCTGCCGGAGCATACCGCCGACGTGCGCCGCGCCGCGGAGTTCTGCGCCGCCGAGCTGACGCGTATCGGCATGGAGAACGTCCGATTGATCGAGACCGGCGACGCGGAGCAGATGGTCGCCGCCAGCGACGGACCCGCCACGCTGATCCCACCGCGCATCGGGCATCCGCTGGTCTCCGCCGAGTGGCTCCACGCGCCCGGCAAGCCGACCGTCCTCTGTTATGGCCACTACGATGTGCAGCCCGCCGAGCCGCTCGACGAATGGCTCTCCCCGCCCTTTGAACCCACCGAACGCAATGGCAATCTCTACGCTCGGGGCGCGGTCGACGATAAGGGCCAGATGTGGATGCACGTCAAAGCGCTTGAATCCCTCTTCGCGGCGACCGCCGGCAAGCTGCCGGTCAATGTCCGCGTCCTGCTGGAGGGCGAAGAGGAGGTCGGCGGCGAAGGCATTGCCAGCTACCTCCGCGAGCATGGCGACCAGCTCCAGGCTGACGTCGCCCTCGTCTCCGATACCGAGATGTTCGCCCCCGAGTTGCCAACCCTCTGTGTCGGCCTGCGCGGCATGATTTATACGGAGGTCGAGGCTCGCGGCGCGCGCACGGACCTGCATTCCGGCATGTACGGCGGCGCGGCTCCCAACCCCTTCGTGGCTCTCGCGCAGATCATCGCCAAGCTGAAGGACGAAGACGGCCGCATCCTGATCCCCGGCTTCTACGACAAAGTGCAGCCGCCCTCCTCGGACGAACTCGCCGCCTGGGCCGCGCTTCCCTTCGACGAAGAGCACTACCGCGAGACGGAGGTCGGCTCGACCGCTCTCACCGGCGAACCCGGCCATAGCGTCCTCGAACGCACTTGGGCTCGCCCCACGCTTGATGTCCACGGAATGCCCGGCGGATTCATCGGCGCGGGAGCCAAGACCGTCATCCCCGCCAAAGCCGTCGCCAAAGTCAGCCTTCGCCTGGTGCCGGAGATGACTCCCGCCGAGAGCTTCACGCAACTTAAGTCGTATGTCGAATCGATCTGTCCAAACGGTATTCAAGTGGAAGTCCGGCTGATCCACTCTGGCGGTCCTATCGTCGTCAGTACCGATAACTCTTACGTCAAGGCAGCTGTAGCGGCCATGCGAGAGGTCTTCGGCAAAGAGACCGTCTTCGTTCGCGGCGGCGGCTCCATCCCGGTCGTCGGCGACTTCGTCCGTCACCTCCAAATTCCAGCGGTGCTCATGGGCTTCGGTCTGCCGGACGACAATCTCCACGCGCCCAACGAGAAGTTTCACCTTGCCAACTTCCATCGCGGCATTGAGTCCATCGTTCGCTTCCTGGACGGGGTCGGAGATCTCGCATGAGCACACAGCATCCGGTGACCGGCTATGTCCTCGCCGGAGGCCGAAGCTCCCGCATGGGCCGCGATAAAGCCCTGCTCGAACTTGACGGCAAGCCGCTCCTCCAGCGAGCCGTTGAAAAATTACGGACTGTCTGCGTCTCCACCTTTATTCTCAGCAGCCGCGAGGAGCTTGCTGTCTTCGGGCCGTTGGTCCGTGATCTTCATCCCGGCTGCGGTCCCCTTGGCGGCATGGAGGCGGCCTTATTGCATACGCAGACCGCGTGGAGCCTCTTCCTGGCTGTCGATATGCCCTTCGTTCCCGTCGCCTTCCTCGCCGAATGGGTGCGCCGTGTTTTACTAAATCCGCACGGTCGCGTCTCCCTCTTCACCGTCGACATGATTCCGCAACCAACCATGTGTATGGTCCATCGTGAAGCCGCGCCCTTCATCCAGCGCGCGGTAGAGGCTAAACAATACCGCGTGCTGACCGTACTTGAAGAGGCCGCGCGCGATCTAGCCGCTCGTTCAGGCACACCCCTCGGGGAAGTCCTGCTTGAACGAGCCATCGGCGGTCAAGGCTATTTCGCAAATCTCAACACACCGGAGGATTTTGCTTCGGCCGAGGCTCAGGCCGTGCGTGAGGCATCATAAAAGCAGACACCGAAGGAGCATACGTGGCGGAAGAGCAGGAGACCAGGCCGGGCGGTACCGGCTCCACTAAGGAAAGTACGCACGACGAAGGTGCCCATGGAGGCGGGCCGGCTCACACGATGGATTCGTCGACCGGCGCGAGCTCATCCCTTACCGCCGATGTGTCGGAGGATGTTGCTCCGGTAATTGAAGAGTTTATGGAGCAGGCCGCAGCGCAGAATGAGGCCGCCGCCGAAGAGCTCCCCACCGTCAAGGACAAACCTGCTTCCTATATTTCCTTCGAACACGTCAATAAGGCTTTTGGCGACTTCGTGGTACTGGAGGACGTAAGCTTCTGTGTCAACGCGGGCGAGACGCTCTGTATTCTTGGCCGCAGCGGTGTCGGTAAGTCCGTCTCCCTGCAACTGCTGCTCGGCTTTCTCAAAGCAGATAAAGGCATGATACGCATCGCCGGCGAAGACATCTGCGGCATGAGCGAGGAACAGCTGCAAGGCATTCGCCGGAAGGTGTCGATGGTCTTTCAGAGCGGCGCGCTGTTCGACTCCCTGAGTATCGGCGAGAACGTCGCTTTTCCCCTGCGCGAACGCGGAGAACTGGCCGAGGAGCAAATTTTCCAGATCGTGAAAGGCCTGCTTGAAATGGTGGGCGTCGCCGGCATGGACCACCTGCTACCGTCCGATCTTTCGACCGGCATGAAGCGCTCCGTCGCCATCGCCCGCGCCTTGGCGGCCCAGCCCGAAGCCGTCCTCTACGACGAACCCACCACGATGGTGGACCCGCTCATGGCTCATCTTCTCGGTGACCTGATTCAGCGTTTGAAGCAGCAGCTGCATCTCACCAGCATCGTCGTCACGCACGATATGCGCTTCGCCAAGAAATTGGCTGACCGCGTCGTCTTTCTCCACCAGGGCAAAGCTCGCTTCTTCGGTACGATGACAGAGATGGAAGCAAGCGACGATGAAGTTTTGCGCGAATTCTTTACCCTCGACGAGCTTGTACTGCCGACTTAATTTCTGTTTTCCTTATGACCGTTTGCCAGAGCCGCAACGCCAACGTATCCTAAGACAGGATAGACAGAAGATTGTGACTATAGTAACTATACGGCACAGCCGGTAGGTCTCCAAGGTTATCTGCCAGCGATCGTTTGCATATTTCTGTGCGACGCGGTGCAATTTACTCGCGAACGAAGAGGGAAGAGGCTGAGATCATGGCAACACCCGACTATCTGAGACAGGTGGTCATCTCAGGGCGGCGGAGAACGGCTGGAGCTACTCGGCAGCGTACCTCATTCTTCGGCATCTTTCAGCGGCCTTCGTTCACAAGCCTTGTCTGGGCTTCGCTCGACTTGATGACGGCGCTCGTTGCCGGCATCGTGGCGTACCGCGTTCGCGTTGCGATGCCGGAGTTCGTCCATACGGTCAAGACGGCCAAGCACCTCTTTCCCAGCGCGCCGCAACTCGTGCTCGTGTACATGGCCTGGTACGCGCTTTGCCTTATCTTTTTTTCGCGTTCGTATGGACTGTACGGCCCGATTCAAAACCGCGGCGGCCTGCACGAGCAGCGTATGACGCTCCAGGCCGCCTCGGTCGCCGGTCTGCTGCTATGCGGTGCCCTCTACCTTTCGCGGGCGGTCATCGTCTCCCGCGCCGTCTTGCTGATGACTGTGCTGTTCACGGCTTTTCTCCTCTGCGTTCGCCGTGCCCTCTGGAGAACGATGGTCTACCGCCGCTATCGCGAAGGACTGGAGACCCGTAACATTCTGATCATCGGTGCCGGTCGCGTCGCCCACGCCTTGCGTAACCACCTGGAATCGCTCCGCCATATGGGCTTTCGCTTCAAGGGCTTTGTCGCCCTTACCGACCATGAGGCCGAGCTCGGCGATGCCGACATCATCGGCAACGTAGCCAACTGCATCACCCTTGCCCGCTCGCTGTTCGTCGATGAAATCTTCCTCTCCGTACCGGCTGACCGCAAGCTCGTCATCAGCCTGGTGCAGGAGGCCCGTGCCGCCGGCATCGACATCCGCGTTGTCCCCGACCTTTACGATGGTCTAGCGTGGAATGCGCCGGTCGAATATATCGGTCAGTTCCCCACGATTCCTCTTCATCGTCGCGACTTCCCGCTCGGGGCTTTCCTGATGAAGCGCATTCTCGATATGTCGCTTTCGACGCTCGCCCTTACGGTCCTGTCGCCGCTTCTTATCTTGATCGCCATCGCGATACGTCTCGGCTCTCCCGGCCCCATCTTTTACCGGGCTCAGCGCATCGGGCGCAAGGGGCGTACCTTCACTTGCTTCAAGTTCCGCACCATGGTGCCCGAAGCCGATAAACTTAAGGCCGACCTGGAACACATGAACGAGCGCGAAGGGGTTCTCTTCAAGATCGTCAACGATCCTCGTATTACCAAAGTCGGTCGTATCCTCCGCAAATATTCGCTCGATGAATTGCCCCAGTTTTATAACGTCTTGCGCGGCGATATGAGCCTCGTCGGCCCGCGTCCGCCCATCGCCTCCGAGGTCGAGCAATACGACCTGAGCCATCTCCGCCGCCTGGATGTGCTGCCCGGCATTACCGGCTTGTGGCAGGTGGAGGCGCGTCAAGACCCCTCTTTCGACAGCTACATCTCGCTCGACTCCGCCTATGTCGAAAACTGGACGGTTTGGCTCGACGTCAAAATTCTCGCTCGCACCATTGGTGTCGTTCTCAGCGGCACTGGCTCGTAGCGGGAGATGGCCTCAACGGATTATTCTCTGGCAGTAACGCCGCAGGCTATTCCGTTTACGGTATTTGATCGCGCAGTCCTCTTGATCCTGCAAATTTATGGGGCGGCCGCGCTGATCGCCCTTGCGCTCGTGCCCCGGTATTTTCTGCCTGCGGAAGACGCCGTCATCCTGTTCCAGTACAGCCGCAACCTCGCCCAGCACGGCGCGATCACCTTCATGCCCGGCGGTCCGCACACCGAGGGCGCCACCGACTTCGCCTGGATGCTGCTCGTCGCCTTCGCTCAATCTTGCGGGCTCCCGCCTTTTCCGTTCACCGCCGTCGTCGACATCATCGCGCTCTTGGGAATAGCCGTGCTTATATTGAAATTGGGCAGCCTGCGGATCAGCATCGCGCACGTTCTCGCGATCGTGGGATCGGCAGCCTTATTTCCTCAAATATTCGCGGCAGCGTCGGGCTTTGCCGTCCTACCCGATGCGCTCTTGCTTACCGCCACCGTCTATTTCACTATCGGTCGGAACGCGGTCAAGGCATCCCTATGCGCTCTCCTCCTTTGTTTCTTTCGGCCTGACGGCGTTGTCATTGCTATACCGTTGTTAATCTATCTTGTAGTCTCAAGCAAAAGAATAGCCAGTTTAGCCGCCGTATGTTTTCTCTACTTGCTTCCCGGGATAGTTTATTTCTTTTGGCGCTGGCATTACTTCGGCGAACTTTTCCCGTTGCCTTTTCTTGTCAAATCCGATGCGCAACGCGCGTTCGGATTAGTCACGCACTCCGTCCGGTCAAGTCTGATCTATGTTATCTTCGCCGGTCTCGTCCTCTATCCCGTGTGGAAGCATCGATACAAGTCTTTCAGTATTCTTGCCGTCATTCTGATAGTTATTCCCACCCTCTTCTATTGGGCCTTGCGTCTTGACCAAAATGTGGGCGATCGCTTCTTTTACTATCTGCCAACCGCGTCGGCCATCTTAGTGGCATGGCACTGGCCGTGGCTTAGGGAGCAACCTCGCGTCCTCCTGAGAACAGCCTTCATGGGCTGGCTCCTGCTCATAGCCATGCCGTTCTTTCGCGAACTTCGCACCTTCCGTGATCTGCAATTCAGCGAGGTAAAATCTATCGGGGAAGATATGAGTCGTGTGGCGCAAGGAACGATCGCCACCTCCGAGGCTGGCTTCCTGCCCTATTACTCCAAGTGGAATACTGTCGACGTATGGGGATTGAATAACTCCCAATTCGCTCATCATCTCTTTCAACCACCGGACTTAACCGCTATCCATCCTGATTTACTCGTTCTTCATCCTGATCGTACTGAAAGCTGTCTTATTCAGCCAGCCTGGCCGTCCGGCTTTCAAGGCCGTTCCTGGCCGCACCTAACCCGCAACCTCATCCTTGCGGTGGGTAAGGACGAATATGATCTATGGCTCACCTCCTACGGCTCCGAGTTCTATCGCCGGCGCAAGCACTGGAGTTATGGCGAGGGCGACCGCGAGTGCTGGTTTCTCCGGAAAGACTCTCCGGTGCGCGCGCAGCTTGCCCATATTCTTGAAGCGCACCATGCCGTCGCGCCCATTCCGGCACGCCGGCTTGAACTCGCCCGGCTCGCACCCGCCCGATAGCGGTAAACTTAAGCCGTGAAGATAGCGCTCGCCCAAATCAATCCGACCGTCGGCGACTTTAGCGGCAATACCCGTAAGATCCTCGATTTCGTCCGACGCGCCACAACTCAAGGAGCCGATCTCACCGTTTTTCCCGAGCTCGCCGTCTGCGGCTATCCTCCAGCCGACTTCCTTGAAAAGGCTTCCTTTATCGCCCGAGCTCAAGCCGCGATAGCTGAGTTGGCCGCTGCCACCGCCCAGCCCGACACATGCGCCATACTCTGCGGCAGCGTTCTTGCCGCCGATGCGGAAGCCGGTAAGCGCGTTCGGAACGTCGCTCTCCTCCTCGCGGGCGGCCAACCCTGCTTCACCCAGGCCAAGACGCTCCTGCCCTTCTATGACGTCTTCGACGAGCAACGCTACTTTGAGCCCGCCACCGCACAGCAGCTCACCAACCTCAACGGCTATACCCTCGCCATCACCATCTGCGAGGATGCCTGGAACGACAAAGGTTTCTGGCCGCAACGCTTCTATCCGCTCGACCCAGTTGAAAAGCTGATGCAAAGCTGGACCTCTTCAAGCCCGAAGCTGATCCTCAACATCTCTGCCTCCCCTTTTTGGCAGGGTAAACGTCAAGTTCGGGAAGAGATGCTCGCCGCGCTTGCCCGCCGCCACGGCGCAACCGTCATTATGGTCAACCAGGTAGGCGGTAACGATAGCCTGATATTCGACGGCACCTCGCTCGTCATCGGCCCGGATGGCAATATCCTCGCCCGCGGAGCTTCCTTCGTTGAAGATCTGATTCTCTTCGACACCGAGGCGCCAACTTCTATCGCGCCTCCGGCTCAGAGTCCGGAGATCGCCGCCACCTGGGATGCCCTCATTCTCGGCACCCGCGACTATATCCGCAAGTGCGGTTTCCGCAAGGCGCTCGTGGGGTTGAGCGGCGGCATCGACTCTGCCCTGGTTGCCGCCCTCGCCGTTGAAGCCGTTGGCCCGGAGAACGTCATGGGCGTCGGCATGCCCAGCGAGTTTTCCTCCGCCGGATCGAAGCACGACGCCCGCGTGCTCGCCGACAACCTGGGTATCCGTCTTGAAATGCTTCCTGTCCAGCCCGTCTTCGAGCAGTACCAGGCCACCCTCCGTCCGCTCTTCGCCGGCACACCCTTCGGCCTGGCGGAAGAGAACCTTCAGTCCCGCATTCGCGGCGCGCTCCTCATGGCAATTTCCAACAAGTTTGGCGCGCTCGTCCTCACCACGGGCAACAAAAGCGAGATGGCCACCGGCTATTCCACACTGTACGGGGACATGGTCGGCGCGCTTGCCGTAATCGGCGATGTCTCGAAGACCCGCGTTTACCAGCTCGCCGAACACGCCAATCGCACCCGCGAACTCATTCCCCGCAGCACAATCATCAAGCCACCTTCGGCCGAGCTTCGGCCCGGACAGCAAGACACCGATTCGCTTCCCCCCTACGAGGTTCTCGACCCCATCCTCGAAGCTTATGTCGAGCGCTATTGCTCCGCCGAGCAGATCGCCGACGAGCAGGGAATCGACGTGCCCCTTGTCCGCTCCGTCCTCCAACTCGTCGAAAAGAGCGAGTACAAGCGCCAGCAGGCAGCCCCGGTCCTCAAAGTTACCCGAAAATCCTTCGGCATGGGTCGCCGCTTTCCTATCGCAGTCAAAGTGCAGGTGTAATCGTCCGCTACTTCAGGACATTGAACCGAGAGGCTTTCTCGATACGCGCGATCTGAAAGCCGTGGTGAATCATATGGACTGAAAAGAAGTTCAGTACATCGAGTAAGTTCATCCATCCAGCTACAGGATGCCGGAAGATTCCAGCGCGAAGTTGTTCCGTCGATACGGTGTCTACAAACGCAGCGATACCAACACGCTCCCGAGTCCAGCGTTCCAGAACCTCTCCGAAAGAAGCGTTGGCGGACGGAAGGACGGCTTTGCCGAAACAGGGATCTTAACCCGCCGCTCCGACCGGAACACCTTACCGACAAAGAGGACACCAGCTTTGTCGCGCAGGCCGATTCGATGTGGATTCGCCAGACCTCGCTGTGCCGCGCTTAGAATCCAATTTTCGGTTCTTGCCAAATGATCGAAGATCTCCGGCACGGTCCAGCTTTCAGGAGATGATCGAAAAGCCAGACGCGGTTCCTGCCATTCTTCTACGCTGCTGATCAACTCCTGCTTCTGACGATCGAGTGCTTCCATGGTAATTATCACGACAACCTCGAGACCGGATCGCCGGCGATATCCTCAAGATCAGAGCACATGACGCTTAGATGGGATTCAATATACGCAATCAAGCTTTTTCCATGCGCTCTAGTCTAATAAGATGAACTGAGAACAGTACTGCGGAGGATGATCTTGAAGCAGGTAACGCTTGGTACGATATTGGCGGGTTGGGCGATGGGCGCGGCAATCATGATGGGCCAGACGACCCCGACGCCCGCTCCGGCGGCACAAGCTCCCTTGCAGTTGCAAACGCTGGGGCAGCAAGCACCCGCGAAGGATCCCTTCCCGGCCGTGAACCCAAAGTCCTTCACTGCCCCGTCCCCGACCGCGGCGACCGTCGATAGCTTCCTTCATGCGCTTTGGGGCTTCGATCCGAACCGCATCTGGCGCGTCGCCGCCATCCAGACCACCGCCGCCCCCGGCGTCAGCAAGGTCACCGTCTTCGTCTCCGAGAAGACTCCGAACGCGAAGGTGCAGACCAGCGCCTTCTTCGTTCTGCCCGACGGGAAACACGCCATTGCCGACGGCGTGATCTCCTTTGGCCCGCAGCCGTTCGCCGAGCTCCGCAAGACTCTTCAAGATCGCGCCGACGGTCCAGCCCGCGGTGCAACGTCTAAAGATCTCCTCCTCGTTGAGTTCTCCGACCTCCAATGTCCGCACTGTAAAGACGCGCAGGCCACCATGGACAACCTCGTCCGCGACTTCCCCAATGCGCGTGTTGTCTTCCAGAGCTTTCCCCTCGTTGATATTCATCCCGCCGCCATGAAAGCCGCCGAGTACGGCGTCTGCGCCGCGGGGAAGAGCCCCTCAACCTTTTACACCTACGCCCAGGCCGTCTTCGACACCCAGGCCATGCTGACGCCTGAAGACACCGATAAGACCCTAGCTGCCGCCGCCATAAAGGCTGGACTCGATCCGGCCGCCGCCGCTACTTGCGCCGCCACCCCGGCAACGCGCGAAGCCGTGCAAGCCTCCCTCAAGCTAGGCGCGGACGCCGGTGTCGATCAGACACCGCTCCTTGCCGTCAATGGCCATCTGCTTCCACTCACCTCCATACCTTATGAGACCCTCAAGCAGATTGTTATCTTTCAAGCTCAACTGGACGGTGTCAGCACGGGTACCGCACCGGCTGCGCCAATCACAGGGTTACAGCAGCGACCCGCGCCGAGTCTCGACAAGTAATCTAAGCGTGCGACAGGTACATCAATCGCCCGAGAAACAGGGCTGCCAGCAGATAGAGCATCCAGTCTGCCCGGCGCGCCCGCCCTGTCAGCAGCTGGAGAGCCGCGTAACTCGTCAATCCAAACGATAGCCCGTCCGCGATGGACCAGGTAAGCGGAATGGTTACAATCGTAAGGAACGCCGGGATGGCGATCGACGGTATCTCCCACTCGACCGTGCCCAATCCCGTCATCATCAGCCCGCCCACCAGGATCAGCGCCGGCGAGGTCGCGAAGACGGGAATCGTGCCCACGAGCGGAGCTAGAAACAGCGACAGAAAAAACAGAACGCCCGTCATGATGGCAGTGACCCCGGACCGCCCACCAGCCGCTACGCCCGTAGCCGACTCCACATAGCTCGTCACCGTGCTTGTTCCGGCCAGCGATCCTGCGATACTTGCCGTAGCATCCGCAAAGAAGATACGGTTCAGCCGCGGAATCGTATGATCGGGCGAGATCAACCCCGCGCGCTGCGTCACCGCCACCAGCGTCCCAATATTGTCGAAGAGATCGACAAACAGGAAGACGAAAACGATCTCGAAGCCGCCGATATGCATCGCGGCGCGAATGTCCAGGTGAAACGCCGTTGCCCGGATGGCCCCCACGTCGAAGTGTGCCGGCTTCCAATGCACCTGATGCGTCAGCACCCCTAGCAGCATCGTCCCAAGCACTCCGATCAGCATGGAGGCGCGCACCCGCAGCACCTGCAAAACACCAATCAACAGCAACCCAAAGAGCGCCAATGCCGTCTCCGGCGCGCGCACGTTCCCGAGCGTCACCACCGTCGCCGCGCTCGGCACGATAATGCCGGCATTGCGAAAGCCGATGAATGCGATAAACAGCCCGATGCCCCCACCCACCGCCGCATGGAGCTGGTGCGGAATCGCCGCCACCAGTCGCTGCCGCACCCCCGAAAACGTCAGTAGTAGAAAAGCGACGCCCGAAATGAATACCGCTCCGAGTGCCGCCTGCCACGGGATGCCCATCTTCTTGACGACCGTATAGGTAAAGTACGCATTCAGCCCCATCCCCGGAGCTAGCGCCAGCGGATAGTTCGCCACCGCGCCCATCAGGATGGAACCGAACGCCGCGCACAGGCACGTCGCGGCGGTTATGGCGGCGACAGGCATCCCCGTCTCCGACAGGATCGTCGGGTTCACGAAGATGATGTACGCCATCGTGATGAACGTCGTCAGCCCGGCCAGCATCTCCGTGCGCCACCCAGTGCCCAGCTCGGCAAAGCGGAAGTAGCGTTCCAATCGTGCGCGCATTCAGTCGTCAACTTCCGCAAGACAAGATAAGGGAGTCCGTACAGAATAGCGCGAGATGAGGGATGCTCCAGCCGTTACAAGGATAGTACTGGCCGCATGATCGGCATCGGCACGAACTTACAAAATCGGCGAACACCTCCAGGTGGTCGTTGAATGCAGTGTCTCGCAAGCTCCAGCCAGCGGTCGGGCGGCTTTAAAGGTTCTCGGCTTATGCCGGCTACGAGTGGCGCTCAACTCTAGCTGGAAGGCCCGAATAGGCCGACGCGATCAAGCAACTCACCCGGTCCGCAAACCCCTGGTCGCCCAGCTATACTAGGCGTCTATGGCTACCCTGCTGGACGCAATCAACATTAAGCGCAAGATGGTTTTTGAACTCGACGACACTCCCTACGCCTGCCTCGACTCCGACATCAGCTCCCCCACCGCCCGCGGCGGACAAACCCTCGTCCGTCTGAAAATGCGAAATCTCCTTACCAGCGCCGTCTTCGAGAAGACCTTCAAGGCCTCCGACAAGTTCAAGGAACCCGATCTCGTCCTCGTCCCCGCCACCTACCTCTACTCCGATAACGATGGCTCCTACTTCCTCGACCAGGAGAGCTACGAGACCCTCACCCTCAGCGGGCAGATGTTGGGCGACGCGCTCGACTTCCTCATCGACGGCACGCTTATCCAGCTCCACAAATACAACGGCAACCCTATCGGCCTGCAACTCCCCATCTTCGTCGACCTCAGCGTTGCCTACACCGAACCAGCCGTGCGGGGCGATACCTCCAGCGGCAGCGGCACCAAGATCGCCCGTCTCGAGACAGGCCTCGAAATTCGCGTCCCCCTCTTCATCAAGGAAGGCGAAAAAGTGAAGGTCTCCACCGAAAATCGCGACTTTGCGGGACGCGCGTGACCCTAGCGCTTACTCGCCACCCAAGCATCCACTCGCTTCTCCAGCGCATCCATCGGCAGCGCGCCCGCGTCCAGCACTGTATCGTGGAACTCGGTCAGCGTGAACTTCGTCCCCAGCGCCGCCTGCGCCTTTGCCCGCAACTCCAGCAGCTTCAACTGCCCCATCTTGTAGCCTAGAGCCTGCCCCGGCCATGCGATGTACCGGTCCGTCTCCGCCTGTATGTTCGTCTCGTCGATCGCTGAATGTTCATGGAAGAAGTCCACCATCTGCTGCCGCGTCCAGTGCTGCGAATGGACGCCCGTATCCACCACCAGCCGGATAGCCCGCCAGATGTCCGCCTCCAGCCGCCCGTAATCAGAATACGGGTCTGTATAGAAGCCGATCTCCTTGCCCAGCCGCTCACTATATAAGCCCCAGCCCTCGGTGTAAGCCGTGTAATAGGTGTATTTGCGGAACTCTGGAATGCCCGTCAGCTCCTGCGCGATTGAAATCTGCAAATGGTGCCCCGGCACCCCTTCGTGGTACGACACCGCCTCCACTGGCGCAAGCGACCGCTCCGCAAACTGGTACGTGTTTACGTAGACTCGCCCCGGCCGCGACCCATCCGGCGTTCCGTTGTCGTAGTATGCCGCCGCCTGATCTTTTTCGGAGTACGCCGGCACCGGTACCACCTCGAGTGGAGCCTTCGGCAGTCGTCCAAAGAGTTCCGGCAGCCGCGGCCTCATCTCCGCGATATGTCCTCTGTAGGCGTCGAGCAGTGCCTCCTTCGAAGCCGGATGCTCCTTCGGGTTCGCCTTCAACGCCGCTGAAAAGCTCTTCATGTCCGCAAAGCCCAGCTTGCGGACGATCGTCAGCATCTCCGCCTCGTCACGCTTCACCTCGTCCAGCCCGATTTGATGGATCTCCGCTGCGGATTTATCGAGCGTCGTGCTCTGCCGGATGCGAAACGCGTAGTACGCATCGCCGTCCGGCAGAGCCCACGCGCCCGGCTCGGCTCGTCCTTTGGCGATGTACTGCCCGCTCAAAAACCGCGCAAACCGCTGATATGACGGAAGCACCTGCGTCTCGATCGCCTCCATCACCGCCGCCGCTATCCGCTTCTGTTCCGCCGCATCCACCGTCTTCGGGAACTTCTTCAGCGGCCCCGCAAATGGACTCTCAGCCGCCTTCTGCCCGGCCAGCACCTGCGTCTGCACCAGCACCTTTTCCAGGATGAACTTCGGCGGCATCCGGTCATCCTGCATCCCGAGCTGCATATTCGCCGTGACCTGCGCGAATGCCGCGGGCACTTTATTCAGCCGCGCGATGTAGTCGTCATAGTCCTTGACCGTCGTAAACGGCGCAAGATCCGCCAGCAAACGAGGCAAATCCGTGTGAAGGCCGTTGAACTGGTTCACCGGCATCTCCCACTCCTTGAACTTCGCCGCCTCCTGCGCATCGATCAAATCCCGCAGCAGCACCTCATACGAAGTCTGTTCCTGCGCCGAAAGCCCCGTTATATCCACCTCGCTGAGCCGCTGCATGAACACACGCCCGCGCGCCAGCGATGCATTCACCTCCTGCGCGGAGTCATCCGATAACTGATCGTTGTACCGTTTGTCGCCGATCGACGAAGCAAACTCCGGCGAGTGCTTCAACGTGTCCTGCCAATAATCTTTGAAGATCGTATCCAGAGCCTTGCTGCGCGCCTCCACGGAAGCTGTATGGGCAGGAACGGTCGCGCCCACGGCACCGATCAGAAGCAAGAAAAATAGGGAACGAAGCGCGATAGACGACGAAGGTTTAGGAGAGAACGGAACAGGCATCCGCCAAGTCTATCGTGACTGCTCCTACCCCGGATAGCTCGGAGTGCCACCCATCTCCGACGCGTCCAGCATCCGGTACAGGGTCGACCGGCTGATCCCCAACACCTCCGACGCCTTCAACTTATTGCCCGAGCAGCGCGTCAGCACCTCCAGCACATGCCGCTGGATCACATCCTGGAGCCGCTCCAAACTACGCTCCTCCGGCTGATTCTCGGCCGCGGGCTCCGTCTCCAGCAGCGCCAGATGCACCGGCTCTATCGGGGCACCCTCCGCCATGCTGACCGCCATCTGCAACACCCGGCGCATCTCGCGCACATTACCTAGCCAGACCTGCTTGCACAGCAACTCCCCCGCCCCGGACGAGATAGTCGCTGCCCCCGGCATATGCCGAAGCAGCGTCTCCGCCACTAGCGCAATATCTTCCGGACGTTTCCGCAGCGGTGTCAGTCCAATCTCAACCGCCGCGATACGCTTATAAAGTTCTTCGCGCAACTGTCCGGTCGTCGTCAGCGTCCGCAACTCGCGTTCGTTCGCCGCTACGATTCGCAACTCCGCTCGTTGCGAGCGAAACGCCTCTTGCTGCTGCATCAATTCAAGTAGCCGCCCCTGTAGCGTCAAAGACATACCGCCGATTCCATCAATAAACAGCGTCCCGCGCCGCAGATCGCGGAGTACATCGGCCGTAAGGTTCTCTTCGCGCAGCCGCTCCGTAAAGTCCGCAAGCCGCCACACAATAAAGGGTCCCGAGGCCCGTGTGCTGCGCCGGTGCAGCGCTCGCGCTACCGTCTCCTTGCCCGTACCAGGCTCACCGGTAATCAGCGCTACGCGAAAGTACGGCGCGATCCGCTGTAGCTGTGATCGCACCCGCCGCATGGCCGCACCTTCGCCTACTAAATATGCGGCATCGATCGTCTCCGCCTCATGCCCGCGAAGACACGAGACAGCGGTACACGACGGCGATGGGGCATGAAGAGACATAACTAGCCTCTTCATCGGCAGGGAGGCGGAAAATATAAGCCACCCTTGTGCCTCTGCGCAGGGATAACGGTTGGAAATCTATTAAACAGAAAGACCAGGCGAGTACGGAGCTCGCCTGGCCCGCTCCTTTTTGAAGTCGTTTATGCGGTTGCCGTCGCGCAGTACGTGTCGAATGCGCGCTGTAGCTCCTGCGCGATCGCCGGCGCGGTCGAGGTCTCGATCGCCGAGCGCTGCATCAGGTACACCAACTTTCTGTCGCGCAAGATCGCAATCGCCGGCGAGGTTGGCGGATGGCCGCCAAAATAGCTCCGAGCACGCTCCGTAGCTTCGCGATCCTGCCCCGCGAACACCGTGACCGCGTGGTCCGGCTTGGTCTGATGCTGCATCGCCAACCGCACACCCGGACGCATCTTGCCCGCGGCACAACCGCAGATCGAATTCACCACCAACATCGTCGTTCCCGGCTGGGCAACAGCCGCATCCACTTCGGCCGAGTCCCGCGCTTCTTGCAAACCCGCCCGCGTCAGCTCCTCACGCATCGGAATCAACATAATCTCTGGGTACATACTGTCCTCCTGATCTTTCTATGATTAGATTGTACTCCGGCCATGCATCCAAGCCCTCAGGAGAACATCATGAGCCTGTTCAGCAGCAGCGACAAACCGGAATCCTCAAAGATAAGCGTCATCGCCCAGATCCGCGCCAAAAGCGGGCACGAAGCGGAGGCGCACGCACTTCTACAACAACTCGTCGAACCCTCCCGCCAGGAGCCCGGCTGCATCCAGTACGATGTACTGCAAGACCTTTATTATCCCGGTAGCTTCTTTACCCATGAACAATGGGAGACTGAAGCCGCCCTCGACACCCATCTCGCCCTTCATAAAGAAGGACTCAACAAGCTGAAGGCCCTTCTGCGCGAAGACCTTCGCATCAGCATTCTCAAACTTCTCTAAACCATCATGCTCATCCAGTGCGAGATTCCGCTTGCCCCGCTCACCACGTTGAAGGTGGGCGGAGCGGCTCGCTATTTCGCACGTATTGAGACCGATCCCGACCTCCTTGAAGCCGTAGCATTCGCCCGTGACCGTAATCTTCCCCTCTTTATTCTCGGCGGCGGCAGCAACCTGCTCGTGCCCGATAAAGGCTTTTCCGGCCTCGTCCTACATCTCTGCATTACCGCTCCTACCCTTCATACCGGCAACCTCGTTCGCGTAGCCGCCGGAACCGATTGGGACGCCTTTACCCGCGATATCTGCGAACACGGAATGAGCGGCATCGAATGCCTCGCCGGTATTCCCGGCCTCGTTGGCGGCAGCCCTGTTCAGAACATTGGTGCCTATGGCCAGGAGGTCGCGCAGACCATCGACACGGTCCACGCGCTGGATCTTCATACCGGACAGTTCGTCGATCTGCCGAAAGCTGCCTGTGGCTTCAGCTACCGACAGAGTCTCTTCAACACCACGGCTCGCAACCGTTACATCATCAACGCCGTGACCCTACGCTTCGACCCCGCCACGCAGCCAAACCTCTCCTATGCCGACCTCCAGCGACACTTCGCCGGTCAGCTAAAGCCCACGCCCATCGCGGTCTATCACGCCGTCCGCGCCATCCGGCGATCGAAAGGGATGCTGCTCGTCGAGGGCGACCCCGACAGCCGCAGCGCCGGTTCCTTTTTCAAAAATCCCATCATATCCGCCTGCATCCTGACCGCTCTGGCTCAAAGCCTACAGTTGGACGAAACCGCTGTACCCCACTGGCCGGCGGGGGAGGGAAGCGTCAAACTCGCCGCCGCCTGGATCGTTGAGCGCGCCGGGTTTGCTAAAGGCTTCACCCTGGGCGCGGCCGGTATCTCCTCCCGCCACACCCTCGCCCTTATCAATCGTGGCGGAGCTACCTTCGCCGACATAACCCGCCTGCGCGACACGATCCAGCACGAAGTCGAAAGCCGCTTCAATATTGCCCTTGAACAAGAGCCAGTTCAGCTCGGCTTCTAGAACGCCTCTAGCCATTGCCCCCTCCCTGTGCGACAATAGTCGCAAACGGTCCGCCCGGACCCTCCTCTGCAGGTCCTGAAGAGTGGCACGAGCAGCCTTCATCGCAATCAGGAGAACCACCCATGCAAAGAAGAGCTTTCCTCCGCCAGGCCGCAGTCGCTGGAGCCGCCTGGGCCTCTGCCCGTTTTGCCCGCGCCGCCGCCGCACCCATCGACCTCCAGCCGCTCCCCCAAAAGTTCACCGCCCACGATGAAGTAACCCTGGGCAAGACTGGCATCCGCACCAGCCGCTTGGCGATGGGCACCGGCACCATCGGCTCGGGCGGCCACTCGCGCCAAACCCGCCTCGGTCAGGACCCCGCCGTCACCCTCGCGCTCAACGGCTTCCACGAGAACGGCATCCGCTTCTTCGACACCGCCGACTCGTATGGCTCGCATCCTTTGGTCGCCGCCGCGCTCAAGCAGCTGCCCCGCGATAAGGTCACCGTCCTCACGAAGACCGATACCCGCGATCCCGCCGGAGTCCGCGCCGACCTCGACCGCTTCCGCCGCGAACTCGGCACGGACATGATCGACATCGTACTCATTCACTGCACCACCGAGGCCGACTGGACCACGCGCTACCGTGGCGTTATGGACGTCCTCTCGGAGGCCAAGGCGAAAGGCGTCATCCGTGCCCATGGCGTCTCCTGCCACTCGCTGCCCGCCCTCCGCGCCGCCGCCGCCTCGCCCTGGGTCGACATTGACCTCGTCCGGCTGAACCCCATCGGGTCCAACATGGACGCCGACCCTGCAACCATCATCAAGCTGATTCAGCAGATGCGCACGAACGGCGCTGGAATCATCGGCATGAAAATCCTCGGCCAGGGCGACCTCCGTTACCGCCAGCAGGAAGCCATCCACTACGCCCTTCAGACCGGTGTGCTGGACGCCTTCACCATCGGCGCGGAATCCCAAACCGAACAGAATGACCTGACGCGGCGCATCGCCATGGCGGCTTAGCACGGCTCGTAATTAGCCGTTCGTCGGTGATTTCGGGCTGTTTTACAGAAATCTGTTCTAGGGCAATAATGAGCCCCGGTACCCCACCTTAACGGTAGTCTCACGCTGCCAAGATGGGGTACCTTACTCAACAAGCCGCAGCTGACCCAACAGTCGCTCCCGCTCTCCCGCAAGCACCTCCGCCACCGAGCCCTGGGCCACTACCCGCCCTTCCGCGATCCGCACGACCTTCGCCCCCAGCAAAAACGCCTCCCCCACATCATGTGTCACGGACAACACCGGCACCCCACGCGCCGCCAACCAATCTCGCAACTCCACTGCAACCGCATCCCGCAACGCGAAATCCAATCCGCCAAACGGCTCATCCAGTAGCAACCATCCCGCACCTCCTGAAACCGCCGAAGCCACGGCCCGTGCCACCGACACCCGCTGCCGCTCGCCCCCGCTCAGCGCGTCGGGTCTCTTCTCCACTAATCCTTCAAGCCGGAAGAGCCCGACGGCTTCATCCAATGCCCGCCCGGAAGCTCCGTACTCCAGATTTCCTCGCACCGTCATTCCTCGAAATAGCCTTGCCGCCTGTCCCGCGCTCCGCACCTCCCGCCGGTGTGCCGGTACGAACACGCCTTGCTCCGTATCCACCAGCGTACGCCCACCAAGCACTATACGACCTTGATCCGGTCGCACGAACCCCGCCACTGTCCGTAACACCGTCGTCTTCCCGCTCCCCGAAGACCCAAACAACACCGTCCAGGATGCGTCGAGCATAAGCGAAATATCCAACCGTAGCGCGCCCATGCGATGCCTCATCTCTACCGCTAACAAGCTACTGGACAAGGTTCCCCCGTCGTGCCCCGGACCGCACCCCTTGCACAAGGTAGATACTCAACAGCGCCACCAGCGCAAATCCCACCAGCCATCCCGCCGTCCGGTTCGCCCCCGCATAGTCGAAGTCCTGCACCTGGTCGTAAAGCGCGATCGACAACGTCCGTGTCGCACCGGGAATATTCCCGCCCAGCATCAACACAACGCCAAACTCTCCCACGGTATGCATAAAGGTCAGCACCGCAGCCGTCAGCAGCGAATCAGACGCCATCGGCAACACGACTCGGCGGAAGGTTCGCAGCGGAGGAACACCCAGTCCCGCCGACGCCTCTAGATACCCTCTGTCCACCGCGGCAAACCCGGAAACCAGCGGCTGCACCGCAAATGGCAAGCTGTATACCAGCGACCCCACCAGCAGCCCGCCAAACGAAAACGCCAGTGGATGGCCCATCCACCGCACGTAACCCCGCCCAAAGAAAGTTGCCGGTCCTAGAGCCACAAGCAAATAAAATCCGATCACGGTCGGTGGAAGCACCAGCGGCAACGCGACGAGAGCCTGTACGACGGCTCGCCTCGAACCCCCTAATCGCGGTGAATCCGACACAATCCACCAAGCAAGCGGTACCGCTAGTATCAGCAGCACAGCCGTCGTGCAGGTCGCAAGCCGCAGCGTCAATAAAAGGGCATCGACATCCATCTGCGCCAGTGTACCGGTTTGCCTAGTTCACCGGTTGCAACCCAAACTGCGCCAGCTTTTCCTGCACCTCATGCGAGGTCAACCAATCCAGAAATCCTTTCGCCTCCGCCTTCACCGGCGAGTTCTTAAGCACCACCCCGTACTGCACAATCTTCGGATAACTTACCGGCGGCACCAGCACATAACTCCCAACCTCCTTGAAGTGTGCCGACTCCGCCGCCGTCAGCGAGATCAGTCCCAGCTGTGCGTTCCCCGACTCGACAAACTGCGCAGCCTGCGAGATGCTCTCCGCCACCACCAGCTTCGGCGCAACGGTGTCGTACAGCTTCAGATATCGCAAGGCACTCGCCGCTGCCCGTCCATACGGGGCATGAAGCTCGTTCCCGATCGCCACCGATTTTAGCCGCGGGTCGGATAGCGCCTCCAGATGCAACGGCTGAAACGGCGAATCCTTTCGCGCCCAAAGCACCAACGTCCCTTTCGCGTAAGCGGTCGGGGATTTAGCGTCCGTCAGCCCCGCCGCCACCACCTTCTCGGGGAAGGTATAGTCCGCCCCCAGGAAAACATCCACCGGCTCGCCGTTCACGATCTGCGTCGCCAGCGTAGCCGAAGACCCGAAGCTCACCACCAGCTTGATGCCCTTCTCCTTCTGAAACGCATACGCCAACGCCGGCATTACCGGCTGCAAATCCGCCGCCGCCGCTACCCGCACTTGCTTTTGCGCTGTCGTTTGCCCTGAAGCACGCAAGCCCATAAAGACTTCGCACACCAAGCCAAGCATCACGAAAACTTTAGCCGCGTTCACCGTCTTACGATACCCTTGAAACAACACAGATGATCTCCACACACCAGCTACGATGCACGGAATGCGACACGCGGATCGAGGGTGTAGCCGCGGCCAGCAACTTCCGGTGCCATTGTGGGGGCCTCTATGAGGTTATCTACCCCTGGTCGCTCACCCCTTCCGGCACCGGCGCTAAGCTCCCCAACCCCTCCGCCCTGCGCCACCTCTGGGAAGAGCGCCGCACCTCCACGCTCCCCATCGATCAATCCGGCGTCTGGCGTTTCCGCGACGTCCTGCCGATTCTCTCTGACCCGAGCCACGCCGTCACGCTCCGCGAGGGCAACACCCCGCTCTACGACCTCCCGCGCTGTGCCAAGGCCGCCGGGATCGACTGGCTCCTCGCCAAGCACCAGGGCATGAACCCCACTGGCTCCTTTAAGGACACCGGCATGACGGCCGCCCTCTCCGTCGCCTTCGAGCGCGGCTTCGAATGGGTCGCCTGCGCCTCCACCGGCAACACATCCGCCGCGATGGCCGCCTACGCCGCGCGCGCCGGTCTCCGCTCCATCGTGTTCATTCCAGAGGGCAAGATCGCTTGGGGCAAGCTTTCTCAGGCCATGGACTACGGCGCGCTGACCATCCAGCTCCGTACGGACTTCGACGGCTGCGTCCGCATCCTCACTGACCTCGTCCGCCGCTTCCCCATCTATCTACTCAACTCCGTCAACCCCTACCGGCTCGAAGGCCAGAAGACCCCCGCCTTTGAAATTGTGGAACAGCTCGACGGCCAGGTCCCCGAGCACCTCGTCGTCCCCGGCGGCAACCTCGCCAACTCCGCCGCTCTCGGCAAGGGCTTCACCGAGATGAAACATCTTGGCTTGATCCCGCGCATCCCCAAGATCAGCGTCATCCAGGCCTCCGGCGCAAACCCCCTCTACCGCTGGTTCCTCGACGCCAACCAGACCCTCCAACCCGTCCAGGCCGATACCCGCGCCTCCGCCATCCGCATCGGCAACCCGGCGAGCTGGCGCAAGTCCGCCGCCGTTATCGAAGGCATGGGCGGCTGGTGCGAAGATGTCTCCGAGCAGGAGATCGCCCTCGCCAAGGCTCAGATCGGAGCAGAAGGTGTTGGCTGCGAACCCGCCTCCGCCGTCACCCTCGCAGGCCTCAAAAAGCTCGTCGGCCACGGCAAGGTTACGCCCGAGGAGCGCGTCGTCCTTCTCCTCACCGGCCATACCCTCAAAGACTCCGACTACACTATCCACTATCACCGCGACGAGCTCCTCACCGCCGAAGAGTCCGCCGGCATCGCCCCCGCCGACCGCGCCCTCCACGCCGCCCTACGCAAACCCCCAATGGTCCTCGACGCCGACCCTGACACGGTCCTGCGGACCTTGGAATCGCATATGCACACGTTGCAACCGGCATAAGGAAGTCGCAGCATTGTTTGTCGTCTTTTCTGTCGCTCCCGTATTTCTGGTTGTCATTCCCGAAAGGAATCCGCGTTTGCATCCGCCGCGCGCTCAGGGCCAAAGGCCCGACATATA
>CAXTRY010000017.1:10440-14120 GCA_964246805.1 uncultured Acidobacteriaceae bacterium | reverse complement strand
TAGGCACATAGATGAACAATCTGGATGAAATAAAGCACGCGATAACAACTCTGACCGAAGCTGAACGGGAAGAATTATATGGATGGATCGATCAACCTGTTTGTTTCTCTTCGCCGCATGTATCGAGACAGATGTGGCAGCTGTACGTCTTGATGGCGTTATCTCTCGTGCGCTCGAAAACGAGCGGAACGGCAGACTCAAGCCCTTGTAGTGCA
The DNA here is from genome assembly GCA_964246805.1 of uncultured Acidobacteriaceae bacterium. Lineage (GTDB taxonomy): Bacteria > Acidobacteriota > Terriglobia > Terriglobales > Acidobacteriaceae > Edaphobacter. Next base: position 13,905 of record CAXTRY010000017.1, on the reverse strand, counting down.
AGGACGTGTACGGATGACCCTGGAGACGCGTGATATGGGTATTGGCAGCAGGGGCAGTCGTGCTGGTACTCAGCTTTTTGTCATAAACATTGCTTACATAGCTTGGGCAGAATTGAGAGACCCTAATGAAAGTTCAATGGCCGGTATGGATGCGGCGGTATTAGGCATGGTCGGTGCTCCCCAATATGCGGGGCTGGTTACAGCAGGTCTCTGTCTAAGCCGGCCTGATCGAAAGAGGCCAAGCTAAATGTCTTCATTCCACCTCAAACTCCCCGCCACCTCCGCGAACCTCGGCCCCGGCTTTGACGCCCTCGGCCTGGCGCTCTCCCTCTATCTCACGATCGACGCCGCCCCCGCTCCCGCCTTTGCAATCAAAGCCACCGGCCGCGACGCCGCCTTTTGCGCCAACCCCGAAACCAGCCTCATCCTCATCACCTACTGCGACCTCCTCGGCCCCGCCGCCCCGCCCTTCGCCCTTACCATGCACAACGAGATTCCCCTCGGCATGGGCTGCGGGTCGTCGGCCGCGGCCATCCTCGCCGGAGTGCTGCTCGCCAATCACTTCGGCCAGCTCAACTGGTGCCCCGCCCAACTCCTCCACGAGGCCTGCCGCCGCGAAGGCCACCCCGACAACGTGGCCGCCTGCTTCCACGGCGGCATGACTGCCTCTAGCATGATTGACGGCCAGGTGGTCACCGCTACCTGCGGCCTCGATCTCCCTTGGAAGCTGATCCTCGCCCTCCCCGTGCCCACTATTTCTGCCGAAAAGACCGAAAAGGCCCGCGCGCTCCTCCCGCCCAGCTACAGCCGCGCCGACGCCGTGGCCAACGTCCAGTCCACCGCGTTGCTCGTCTCCGCCTTTGCCCTCAACCGACCCGAGCTTCTTCGCCACGCTATGCGCGACCGCCTTCACCAGCCCTTCCGCACGGAGACCAACCCGCTGCTCGCCAAACTCCTCCCTCTCGCTGGCTCCCCCGGCATTCACGGCGTAGCCCTCAGCGGAGCAGGCCCCGCCGTCCTCCTTATCGCCGACCAATCCGCCAATGTAAACACTCTCGCCCGCACCATCCGCCTCCACGCACAAAATCCCAGTCCTGAACTCCTCATCACCTCCATCAGTCCTCACTACGAAAGTAAGTTACTATAGTTTTCTTTACAGTCCTTTCACTTGCAACCTAAACTAAGTTAGTAGGCAGTTCTGGGGAGGGCTGCTTCACCCGCCCGTCGATCCTTCCAGTAAGGGTCCGGGCGGTTCCTCTTTAAGACGATCCCGACTCGCCCGTTGAACCTTGGACAGCGTATCCTGCATCTATTCAAGTAAGCGAAATGAGAGCGTCTCCTGCTACGGACAGGGGACGGGAGGAACCGAATATGGCCGGACAGTTTGTAACCGAAGTGAACGATGACAGTTTTGAGAAGGAAGTGCTCCAGTCTGAGCAGCCCGTGCTAGTGGATTTCTGGGCAGCGTGGTGTGGTCCATGCCGCGCACTCGCGCCCGTCGTAGACCAAGTGGCCACTGAGTACAATGGCAAGCTCAAAGTCATGAAGATGGACGTGGACAAAAACAACTCCACGCCCGCGCGTTATGGTATCCGAGGTATCCCCGCGCTCCTTATCTTCAAGGGCGGCCAGGTTGCCGACCAGATTGTCGGCTTCGTTCCCAAGGACACTATTGACAAATCAGTTTCAAAAATTCTTGCCGCTACACCGTCAAAAGTCCTCGCCTAATCAGCTTCAGGAAGCCCTACCTTAAGCACAGTCGCATCGTGGCTAAGGTAGGCTTTTCGATTTAAGCTTGAATCTATGCTTGAGTGGATGCTCTTCCGAGGAATCCTGGTAGCCTTCTTCATCCTGGCCAACAGCTTCTTCGTCGCTGCGGAGTTCGCACTTATCTCTCTACGCGAGACCCGCGTCGAACAACTCATCGTTCTCGGTCGTCCCGGCGCGCGCACCGCGCTCCAACTCAAGCGCAACATCGACGAGTTCCTTCCAGCCGTCCAGTTCGGCGTCACCCTCGCCGCGCTCGCACTCGGCTGGATCGGCGAGCCTGCCATCACGGAGATCTTGCTTCGCCTGGCCACCTTCGCGCTACTCAGTCCGCCCGCGTACCTTCTCGTCTATGCACACGGGATCGCGATCGCCTTTTCCTTCGCCCTCATTACCTACTTTGAAGTCCTCCTCGGCGAACTCGTTCCCAAGTCTCTCGCTCTTCAGCGCGCCGAACGCATCGCCCTTGCCGTGGCCGGCCCCATGGACGTCTTCATCCGCATTACCCGTCCCGCTGTCCGTCTGATGAACGGCTCCGCCACGCTCGTCCTTCGTCTCTTTCGCGCCCCCTTGCGCGGAGAGGGAGCCGTCCACTCTCCCGAAGAGCTTAAGCTGATCGCCACCGCTACCCGCCGCATGGGTCTTCTCCCCATTTTTCAGGAAGAGATTATCCACCGCGCGATCGAGCTCAACCGCGTCACCGTTCGCGAGATCATGACTCCGCGCGGCAAGATCTTTTCCCTACCCGCCGATCTCCCGCTTGAAGCTGCCAGTGCCCGCATTATCGACGAACAGCACTCCCGCATTCCCGTTTACGATCCAGCCGGAGGTCCCGACCACATCATCGGTCTCGTCTACTCTAAAGATGTCGCTCGCCTCATGCACTTTTCAAGCGCTCAGCGCTTTGGCGCGCAACCGTCCCTCCTTACCCTTCGCGACATCATGCGCGAGGCCATGTTTGTCCCTGAAACCAAGCTCGCCGCCGAGCTCCTCGCCGAGTTCCAGGCTCGCCGCCGCCATCTCGCCATCGTCGTCGACGAATTCGGCACCACGGTCGGTATCGTCTCCTCGGAGGACGCCCTGGAGCAGATTGTCGGCGAGCTCGACGACGAGTTCGACACCGCTCCCGCTCCCGTGCCCCTCAATACCACCGGACCCATTCTGCTCGACGGCACCACCACCCTCCGGGACCTTGGCACTCAACTCGGCTGGACCTTCCCCCGTGAACCCGGTGTCGAAACCATCGCCGGCTTCCTTCTCTCCCACTTCGGCCACATTCCCAGCTTCGGCGAATCGCTCGACTACAACAACCGTCGCTTCAACGTTGCCGCGATGACTGGCCACCGCATCAGCCAAGTCCGCGTCGACACCCTCTCTGAAGAAGTTCCCGTTCCTGAAACTGAAAGTAGGGAGGTCGCCGCATGACGGATCTCCTCGCATTGGAAGGCAACCGGGTAATTCCTCGTCGCGACGGTTTGATCGTCGCGGAGTGGTTTAAGAACCCCGAAGAAATACCGTCATCGCGACTGAAGGCGCGTTTTCGCGTCGATGCGGAGAGACCCCCGTGTGTCGCCTTTCGCACCCACGGCGAAGGGCGGCAATGATTCCTTCCATCCGCCGCCTCTTCATTACCCTTCCCGTCCTTTGGCTGGTCGTCTCGGTCGTCTTCCTCCTGATCCACCTCGTCCCCGGCGACCC
>CAXTRY010000017.1:1136-10340 GCA_964246805.1 uncultured Acidobacteriaceae bacterium | reverse complement strand
CGCAACCGCTGGCCCGACCGCCTCCTCGGCGTCCTCTCCCTCACCGGCCTCTCCTTTCCAAACTTCGCCCTTGGCCCCATCCTCATTCTCGTCTTCTCCATTACGTTAGGCTGGTTGCCGGTCTCGGGAGCGGGCACCGGCGGCCTCACCCTCTTCACCCATCTGGCCCTCCCGGCCTTCACCCTCGGCCTTGGCCTGGCTGCCGTCCTCACCCGCATGATCCGAACCGCCATGCTTGAAGAGCTCTCCGCCGACTATATCCGTACCGCCCGCGCCAAGGGCCTGCCCGAGTCACGCGTCATCCTCCGCCACGCCTTGCCCAACGCCCTTATACCCGTCCTCACCATCCTCGGCCTTCAGTTCGGCAGCCTCCTCTCCGGAGCCATCGTCACGGAAACCATCTTCAGCTGGCCCGGTATCGGCCGCCTCACCCTCTCAGCCATCTCCAACCGCGACTATGCCCTGGTACAAGGCTGCGTCCTTGCGATTGGACTGACCTACGTCGCCGTCAACCTCCTCACCGACCTCGCCTACACCCTCGCCAACCCCCGCCTCCGCCTCTGACTGGGTTCTCGAACTGAAGGTGATGACCCTGCCACGCAGAGCAAGTTTTTGTTTTTTTGAAAGGTGATCTAACAAAACAAACGACTTAGGACCGGATCACCACAGTCAACGGACGCACCGAATTTGGTGCACCCCCTTTTCTTGTATACGCTTCAGGTCTCGCTTTCAGTGTCCGCGTTATCATCGTCCATCATGGACCCGCACGAACTCATCGCTGTCTCCGGGCAACTTGCCGGCGTTGCCGCCGCCATCCCGTTCACCTCCATCGTCAAGCGGATGCTTGGTCCGGCAGCCGATGAGATCGCCGAGCGCGTCCGCGACGAGATCAAGCTCTACCGCTACGGCCGCCAGCTCTCCATGCTTTCGAAGGCCGAAAAGCTGGCTAAGGACGCCGGCTTCACCCCGAAAGCAGTCCCGGTCAAGACGCTATTTGCCTTACTCGACGGAGCCTCTCTTGAAGAGAACGAAGACCTGCATGACAAGTGGGCGTCGCTGCTGGCCAACGCCGCCAACCCGACGGTCAGTGTGCCGGTGCGCCCGTCGTTCGTGGACACGCTCAAGTTGCTCACCCCCGAAGCAGCCAAGCTGCTCGACGCCGCATACGCCAAAGCGGGCGAAGACCCGCGAGGACCCGCCAGCCACGACCGCGTGTCAGGCCGCACGTGGGAGCCCTATGACGAGCAAGCAAGCCAACCGGTCGAAGAGGAAACCAGCCTGAAGGCACGTGAGCGCACCCTCCGCGATCTGGGCGGCTACGCCGATCTCTACGGGCTGTATTGTGCGTTGGGCTTCACCAAGGAGTCGTCCGAAGCCTTCTTGACTAGCGTCTCCTCTGTAGAAGAGATGGAACGGGACGAGCACGACCGCCAGCAGTTCGCCGTCGTCATGGATGAATTGACTCGCTTCCAGATGTGGAGCGTCACGCAAGGGCGCGCTTCGGGCGATCGGTTTTATCTGACTTCCTACGCCGTCCAGTTTGTCCGCGCCTGCGCCGCGCCGTTACCAGTCAGCCCACCGGCGGCATGATCCGAACGATCTCCGGTGTGACCACGCCATCCTCAATGCGCACCAGGGCCACTGTCACCGGCAGCTTAAATCGCCGCGGCCCCGCGCTGCCAGGATTCAGATACACCACGCCCCGGCGAGTCTCCACCTCCGGCTGGTGCGAGTGCCCGCTGACGACTACACCAAACCCACCGGCTACAGGGTCGATATCCAGGTCATGCACTGAGTGGACGAGATAGAACCAGACGCCGCCCAACTCCACCGCCTCCGTAGCTGGAAGCAAGGCACATTCGCCATGCGTATCGACATTGCCCCGTATGGCAGTCGTCGGAGCTATCTCGCGCAGCCTGAGCAAGATAGCGTAGCTACCCACATCCCCCGCATGAAGGATGTAATCCACGCCCGTCAGCGCCGCCAAAGCCTCCGGACGCATCAGCCCATGCGTGTCCGAGATCACCCCGATCCGCACCTTTACAGCCCCGCCGTCAGCTGCGTCCGGGGGTCCAGCCGGTCGCGCAGCGCGTCGCCCAGGAAGTTGAACGCCAGCACGCACCCCATCACCGCCATTGCCGGAAAGAAAACCAGGTGCGGCGAGTCGAACAGATGCGACCGGGCGTCGTTCAGCATCGACCCCCAGCTTGCCGCCGGAGGCGGAATGCCCAAACCAAGGAAGCTCAGCGTCGCCTCCGCCAGCACTGCCCCGGCCATCCCAATCGCCGCCTGCACGATCAGCGGCTGCAGTATGTTGGGTAGGATGTGCCGGCAGATCACCCGCAGGTCGGAGGCCCCAAGCGCCCGTGCCGCCTCGACAAACTCGCGCTCTTTAGCGGCCATGACCTGCGCCCGCACCAGCCGCGCATAGCCCACCCAACCCGAGATCGCCAGCGCCAGAATCAGGTTGCCAAGCCCCGGCCCAACGAACGCCACGAAGGCGATCGCCAGTAGGATCCCCGGCAGCGCCAGAAACGCATTCGTCAGATAGATGTTGATGGCCGTGTCCGCCCAGCCGCCATAGTACCCGGCCAGACACCCTATCGCCAGCCCGGCGGCCAGCGAGAGCCCCACCACGCTTACCGCCACCACCATCGAGATGCGCGCTCCATAGATCGTGCGCGAGAGAATGTCCCGTCCCAACTCGTCGGTCCCAAACCAATGCTCCGCCGACGGTCCAATCAACCGAGCCTCCAGGTCGATCCGGGCTGGATCACGCGGAGCCAACAGCGGAGCGAAGACCGCACAGACGGCAAAGACAGCCAGCAGCACCGCCCCCGCCAAAGCCAGCGGCTGCCGTGTCACCATCGATCTGAACCCCAGCTTCATCCTGCTATCGTATCCTTAGAAGTCCACGCGGGAGCGACCATGGCCACCTCAACGCTTGTCCCCATCGCCGAGTATCTCCAGACCGACTACCGCCCTGACCGGGAATACATCGACGGGGAGATTAGAGAGCGCAACGCGGGTAAATGGGAACACGCAAGACTTCAGTACCTTATTGGATCGTGGTTTGGTCAGCACGAAAGCGTCTGGCACGTCATGGGCTCGGTCGGGCAGCGAATGCAAGTCTCGTCTAGACGTATCCGCATTCCGGACATCGTCATGATCAGCCCGCAAGAGCCGCCGGAGGTTCTCATCGATCCTCCATTGCTTGTGATCGAGGTGTTGTCTCCGGCGGACACCTACTCCGACACCCAGGAGCGGGCAAACGATTACCTCCTTATGGGGGTGCAAACGATTTGGATCGTCGATCCCAAAACGCGCACGGCTCGCATGTGCCTTGGTTCATCATGGATCGAAACCCCGCGTCTTGAAGTACACGGCACACCGATTTACCTCGAATTGTCCGAGGTGTTCCCTTATCTTGCAAAGCCGAGCGAGTAGCTCGTTTGCGCATCCTCATCTATGGTCTCAACTACGCCCCCGAGCTGACCGGCATCGGTAAGTATACGGGCGAGATGGCCTCCTGGCTCGCCGAGCGCGGGCACGAGGTACGGGTCGTCACAGCCCCGCCGTACTACCCGGCCTGGCGCATTCGCGACGACTATCGAAGCAGCCTCTATCGAACGGAGCGCCTTCCCGGCGAGCCCCTTGTCTTTCGTACACCGCTTTATGTGCCGGGGAAGCCATCGGGCCTTAAACGGGTCGCGCACCTGTTCTCGTTCATGCTTGGCAGCTTGCCCGTCATGCTGCGGCAGATGTTCTGGTCGCCCGATATCGTTTTCACCGTCGAGCCGACCTTCTTCGGCGCACCGCTCGCTCTCCTGGTCGCCTTCGCGTCCGGTGCCCAAAGCTGGCTGCACGTTCAGGACTTCGAAGTGGACGCAGCCTTCGACCTCGGTCTGCTGCCCGCCAAGGGTCCCGTGCATACACTGGCTCTCCGGCTCGAACGCCTCTTCACCGGTGGCTTTACCCGTGTCTCCAGCATCTCCGCAAAGATGGTGGAGCGGACCATCGCGAAAGGAATGCCAGCGGCGCGTACCGTCCTTTTTCCCAACTGGGTCGATGTGGACGCTATTCACCCGCTACCGACAGAGGGCAATGCGTTTCGCGGCGAGCTTGGCCTTGAAGGCAAGCTGATCGTTCTCTACTCCGGTAACATGGGCAACAAGCAGGGGCTGGAACTTCTTGCGCCGCTCGCCCGCGCCTTTACCGCCGACCCGCGCGTCCACTTCCTGTTCTGCGGCGATGGCGCGTTTCGCCCTCAGCTGGAAGCTCTCGTAAGCGGCCTGACGAACGTCACCCTGCTGCCGCTCCAACCCTTTGGACGCCTCAACGATCTACTCAATGCCGCCGACGTTCACCTTCTTCCACAACGCGCCGGTGCCGCCGACCTCGTCATGCCGTCCAAGCTCACCGGGATGCTTTCAAGCGGCCGCCCAGTGGTCGCCACGGCGGAAATTGGAACCCAGGTGGCCCACGTCGTCGAAGGCAGCGGTCTCGTCGTGCCGGCTGAACAGCCGCACGCGTTATATCGGGCCGTGCAACAGCTTGCCGATAGCTCCGCTCTTCGCGCGGAGCTTGGCCGGGCGGCCCGTCGCTACGCCGTGGAGCATCTTGGGAAAGAGCAGGTACTCCTGCAGTTCGAACGCGACCTCCGCGCGCTTACATCAGGTAAACTGATCCAAACCATGGACCAGGGGAGTGATGCTTGAAGAAGGCGCTGATAACAGGGGTGACCGGCCAGGATGGAGCGTACCTCGCGGAGTTTCTCCTCAATAAGGGCTATGAGGTGCACGGCATCAAGCGGCGCAGTTCGCTCTTCAACACGGCGCGCATCGACCACCTCTACGAAGATCCGCACCAGCCGCACCCGAAGCTCATCCTGCATTACGGCGACCTGACCGACAGCTCCTCGCTCATCCATATTGTCCAGCAGGTACAGCCGGACGAGATATACAACCTGGGCGCACAGTCGCATGTACAGGTCTCGTTCGAGCAGCCCGAGTACACCGCCGATGCGGACGCGCTCGGTCCGCTGCGCCTGCTTGAAGCCATTCGCATTCTTGGTCTGGAGAAGAAGACGCGCTTCTATCAGGCCTCCACGTCCGAGCTTTACGGGCTTGTGCAGGAGATTCCGCAGAAGGAGACCACGCCCTTTTACCCGCGTTCTCCCTATGCCGTCGCCAAAATGTATGCGTACTGGATCGTGGTCAACTATCGCGAAGCTTACGGCATGTATGCCTGCAACGGCATTCTGTTCAACCATGAGTCGCCCCTGCGCGGGGAAACCTTTGTTACCCGCAAGATCACACGCGGTCTGGCACGCATTAAAGTCGGCCTACAGAAGCAGCTCTTCCTCGGCAACCTTGACGCCAAGCGCGATTGGGGCCACGCCCGCGACTACATCGAGATGCAATGGCTGATGCTGCAACAGGATAAGCCGCGGGATTTCGTCATCGCGACGGGTGAGCAGTACAGCGTGCGTGAGTTCGTCCAGCGTTGCGCCGTCTTGCTGGAACTCGATCTGCAATGGCGGGGAAGCGGCCTCGACGAGCAGGCAGTCGATGCGGACGGCCACGTCGTCGTCGCGGTCGACCCGCGCTACTTCCGTCCGACCGAAGTAGAGACGCTGCTCGGCGATCCATCCAAGGCGAAGCGCGAACTTGGCTGGGTGCCGCGCACCACCTTCGACGGCCTGGTGCGGGAGATGGTGGAAGCCGACCTGAATACCGCCAGGCGAGATGCTCTTGCCGTGGCCCATGGCTTTTCAGCTTTCACGGTGCGGGAGACCTGACGAGCGCCATGGCCAACTATATGCATCCCGATGCGCGCATCTATATCGCCGGCCATCGCGGCCTGGTAGGCTCGGCGATCCAGCGCGAGTTGATTCGTCTCGGCTATACAAAGCTCCTTACCCGCACACGCGGGGAACTCGACCTGCTCGATGCCGCGGCCGTCGCCTCCTTCTTCGTCGAGACTAAGCCCGAGTTTGTCGTCTTGGCCGCGGCTAAGGTGGGAGGCATTCTTGCAAATAACACCTATCCCGCCGACTTCATCCGGGACAATCTCGCCATCCAGAACAACATCATCGAGGCAGCTTACCAGGCGAAGACGGACCGCCTTCTCTTTCTCGGCTCGTCTTGCATTTACCCTAAGCTCGCGCCGCAGCCCATGCCGGAGTCGTGCCTGCTGACCGGCCCCCTCGAACCGACCAATCGCCCCTATGCGCTGGCCAAGATCGCCGGCATCGAGATGTGCTGGAGTTACAACCGGCAGTACGGCACGCGCTATCTCGCCGCCATGCCCACGAATCTGTACGGTCCGGGTGACAACTTCGATCTCGCCAACTCGCACGTGCTGCCCGCCCTTATCCGCAAGACCGCCGAAGCGAAGGCCTCCGGAGCGAAGGAACTTGTCGTCTGGGGAACCGGAACGCCGCGCCGCGAGCTGCTTTATTCGGACGATCTCGCCCAGGCCTGCGTCTTTCTGCTCAATCTGGACGAAAACTCCTACTCGACGCTTCTCAGTGCCGACGCGCCTCCGCTCATCAACATCGGTACGGGAGAAGACGTGACCATCCGTGAGCTTGCCGAAACGGTAGCTCGTGTCCTCAACTTCGACGGTGCCCTCGTCTTCGACAGCACCAAGCCGGACGGTACCCCGCGCAAGCTCATGGATGTGACGCGGCTCCACTCCTTGGGCTGGCATCACACCACCAAGCTGGAGCAGGGGATCGGTTTAACCTGGGATGCCGTCAAGGACCAACTCATGCCGGTGAGCGCTTAGACGAGCGACCTATGCCGTCCGTCCGTGTCTAACCCGCTATGCGACGGTTCTTATCCATCGTGCTTCTTGCCCTCCCGTTCGCGGTCAGCGCTCAGACCGTCGGGGAGCAGTACCTTCTCGCCGCGATCAACGAAGAGCGCGTCGCGCACGATCTTCCGCCTGTCCGCATCGATCCCAGTCTGGTACGAGCGGCCACGCTCCACGCCGAGCAGATGGTGCGTCACGGGGCGATCTCGCACCAGTTTTCCGGAGAACCGGAGCTCGCCACGCGAGGCGCGGAGGCTGGCGCGCACTTTTCTCGTATCGCTGAAAACGTGGCGGAAGGGCCTTCAATTATCGGTCTTCATGACGCGTTGATGCGCTCGCCCGGCCATCGCGCCAACATCCTCGATCCAGCGGTGGACGCGATCGGGATCGCCGTCCTCAGCCGCAGAGGGGAACTCTACGCTGTCGAAGAGTTTGCCCGCGTCGTCGAGCCGCTTACGCTGGAACAGCAGGAGGCGGCCGTCGCGCTCCTTCTCGATCAGGCTGGGCTGGAAATTTTACCCAGTTTCGAAGGCCGCCGTACCTGCGCTCTTTCAAGCGGCTATACCGGCGATCACTCCCCCAGCTTTGTAATGCGCTATACGACCGGGGACCTCAGCCTGCTTCCCGAAGCTCTTACCCGCCGCCTGCGTTCCGGCCATGAACGTCGCGCCACTGTGGGGGCCTGCAAGGCGAACGCTTCCGCCTTCAGCCAATACAGCCTCGCCGTCCTGCTCTTCCGCTAAGGCACGCCCGCGGTTGCCAGCTCTTCCCGCGAGGCGGGCTGCGTCGGTTCCATGTCTAGCAAATCGTTGAAGCGGTTGAAATAATTGAACAATCCGATAGCCGCCATAAGTTCCACTACTTCACCCTCGTCGTAGAAGCGACGCAGCCGGGCGAAGTCCGCTTCCGTATACCCGTGGGCATTGAGCGTCATTACTTCCGCCAGATGGATGGCCACCTTCTCCGCCTCGGTAAACATCCCGCTTCCCGCGGCGTCATCCAGCGCGACGATCTGCTCGTCGGTCCACCCTAGCCGCTTGGCGATGGTGGTATGCGAGGCCAGACAATAGGGTGTGCGGTTCAGTTGCGAGGTGCGCACGATCACCAATTCCTTCAGCGCGGTCGAGAGCGTACCGGTCTTGAGCACCGCCTCCATATGCGCGATGATCGTCTCGAAGATTTCCGGCCGATGCGCCATGGTGCGAAACATGTTGGGGACATTGCCCCGATCGCGCAAGTAGCGATCATAGATCGTGCTGGTTGAACGGGCGACCTCGTCGCGGGTCAGCCGGGAGATGCGAGGCATAAACTTGTCCTTTCGCGCTACTCTCAAAATCATACCGCCGCGCGGTACGCTTCGGCTACAGCTTTTGACCTCATCTCCGTCCTTTGATATAACGGATGTGGGGCAAGTTCGCCCATATTCCTGAGTAGCTCAATGGCAGAGCATTCGGCTGTTAACCGAAGGGTTGTAGGTTCGAGTCCTACCTCAGGAGCCACGTTGCGTACAAAAACTGAAGATCAGTCTCTTCCGGCTCGACGCCCGGCTCAAATACAATCAACTGAAACGATGAATGCGGCCGCGTAAGCTGGCAATCTTACGGCGATCCTGCTTCGACGGCCGGCTTTCGGTCATCACGCCTTGCGCCAGCATCGCCTTGCGTTCGTCCGCCGCCTTACGGCGCAACTCTTTACTCTCGTCCGTCTCGCGGTAGAGCGTCTGGGCGACGGCAGCCGGTCCTCGGACCTCGCTCAGTTGCAGCACCTCGATCAGGAACATGCCAGCCTCGCTTTTGATGGCGAGCCTGTCGCCTAGGCGCACGTCGCGGGAGGCTTTTGCGCGGTGACCGTTCGCCTCGATGCGCCCCAGGTCGCAGGCGTCCGATGCCAACGCTCGGGTTTTGAAGAAGCGAGCAGCCCATAACCATTTATCGATTCGAACTTCTGCCATCGAACTATTCTCTCCCAAGCGCGGGAATGTTGCATCCAAGCCCGCAGAAGGAAGCCAAAGGAGAAGAATGACACGACCAAGCGAAGACTTCGACGATCCGATTCGAACGGTAGGCGCGGACGCCACCGCGGCGTTCGACAACGGACTCAGCAATCCAACGGAGCACGCCGGCAGCGAGGCGCTAGCCATGCCTGAGGCGGAAGAGAATCAGGACTCCGTTGCAGGATCGGACGATGAAGTCGAACCCGCCGGATTGGAAGACGAAGCCGAGGGGGACGACGAAGACGAGGACCTTGACGACGAGGAAACTTTGGAGGATGAGCCTGTCTAGTCCACGACGTTGCCCCTAAATGGGAATGGCCGCGGCACCAATCCGCGGCCAGGGTGGGGAAGGACGCTATTTTCCCGGCCGTGGTTTAGAAGCAGTATTAGCT
>CAXTRY010000017.1:0-1126 GCA_964246805.1 uncultured Acidobacteriaceae bacterium | reverse complement strand
GGTTGTTTCCGCGGGTCTCGCCCACGAGTGTGCCTTTATTTGGTACGGCCGGCGCCCCTAGGCGGGGGCCAGGTTGGGGAAGGACTCTATTTGCCGGACCTTGTTTTAGAAGCAGTATGAGCTTCGGTCGACTTGCCATGGGCTTTCGTGGAGTGCTCATGAGCTTCTTCGGATGCCTTATGAGCATCCGTATGATCTTCTTTGCCATGCTTTTCGGCAGCGGTGGTATGCTTCGCGGCGGCTTCGGTATGGTGCTTTGCTGCTTCTTCGTGCGCTTGCTTTGCCATGATCAGAGTCTCTTTTCCGGAGCTTTGCTCCTCGATATGAGAGGCACGGAACCATGGCCGGGTTATCCTGCTTCTTCTTCATCCACTGAATGGTGTGCGAGATCTTCTTCGTTGGGGAGGGACTCGGGCGCGTCCTCTTGTGCATCCGCCGGGGTGACGTTATAGCGCGGGGCGAGCTCCGGGGCATAGCGGGCGATGTCGTTACGGAGGCGGAGGAGGGCGAGGTCCTTGGCCTTGGCTTCGAGCATGATGTCGGTCGAGAGGTGTGCAATGGAGCGGAGAAAGGCGACCGTTTCGAACGGATTGTTGTAGTCGGCATGACCGGTCCAGATGGGTGGCTGGAGGACGGTCTCGATCTTGTTGGTCTTGCGGTTGCGGCGTTTGAATTCACGGAGCTCGGTGCGGGCGCAGGAGAAATGGATCTTGGGGCGGACGCCCGGTGGGCCAGGTTCTGAGGAAGCGCTCGAGGGTGGGGAGGAGTTCGAGCTTTTCGGGGTTGAAGCACCAGAAGTGCTGGTAGTCGAAGATGAGCGCGACGCCGGTCTGCTCATGGATGCCGAGGACGTCGGCGGCGCTGTAGCGAATGTCGTCGTTCTCGAGAACGAGGCGGCGGCGGACGGGTTCGGAGAGGCGCTTCCAGGTAGCGCACCATCGCCGGCAACCGGAGACGCGGTCGCCGTAAGCTCCGCCGACGTGGATGACCATGCGGGCTTCGGGGCCGCACTCCATCAGGTCGAGCATCTCGGCCTGGGAGTCGAGGTCGGCCATGGACCGGCGGGTGAGGTCTTCGTTTTCGCTGTTGAGGACGATGAACTGCGACGGGTGGAAGGAGAGGCGGA
>CAXTRY010000016.1:0-39353 GCA_964246805.1 uncultured Acidobacteriaceae bacterium | reverse complement strand
TCGACGAGTTCATGGTCCACCTCACCGAATCCGTCGCCAACGACCCGGCGCGCCCAAGCTGGTCGCCCACCAGCTTCTTTCGGCGGTACGCGGTCGCCGGGAAATAGAATCTTTCGACGGGCTTTGTTCATCCGAATGGCCGGTGTATGCTGATCGCTATGGGTGGCTCACCGGGAAGCTTAGCCGCGGCACTGGCAAAAGCCGACGATCAGGTCACCGTCCTCGATGATCGGTACGATGCCGAGGATCACGCGGCATTTCTATGGTTCCGCGCTCATAAGCTCTATGGACTCACCCGTCAGCCCACGGTGCTTGGCACCGAGTTCCTTTCAACCGCATGGCAGGCAAGGACGCGCAAATTCCATACAGCCGACGAAGCTGAGAACTATCTCCATGACCTGATCCAATGCCACGTGTCTCCGCAGCAGATCCATACGGTCGCCAGGTCCTTGAACACAGCTGGTCCTACAGCACTCTCCGACCGCGATGCGATCGCCATCCTGGCGGCCAACCTGGTTAGCGGACGAGCTTGGGTAATCGAGTTTAACAACAAACAGCCTAAGAGCCGGTTTGTCACCAAGGTATCCCCGGACGCGCTGACCCCCATCAACGCACGGCTTGGTACGAAGGTCGACTTTGCCTTTATCGCTTCCCTCGAAGGCGACCAATGGCTCCGTGGATACATCCCCATGGGCAAAGGCCAGGTGATTGGGCAAAGCGGCATGACCGTCGCCACCGGCTTCGACGTGGGCCAGTGGGGCGCGAAGAACCTGCAGGACTTCGGCTTCAGCAAACAACTTATAGAAAAGCTGAAACCCTATGTCGGCGTCAAGTTCAAAGGAATGACAAGGACAGCCGTGATCGAACGCGTAGGCAAGCTAGGACCTGTGCCACAGTTAACCAAAGCAGAAGCCGATCTTTGCGATGCAGCTGTATTTGGCGCAATTCTGGAAGACGCCACTAAGCTATGGGCAAAACTGGCAAGACACGGCGTACCGCCATTTACAGCGCTGCCTGCAGGATGGCAAACAGTATGGCTGTCCCGTATTTACCAGGAAGGAGCCGGCGATCAACGCGGGAACGCTTATGCTTTTCGCGACGCAGCTCGCAATGGTAAATGGCAGGCGGCCATTCTGACTCTACGTGCATATACCCAATACTCGTCGCGCGCCCAGCAGGAAGCAAATCTTTTAGCAAAGGAATTGCCGACGGCAGTTGTCCTGGAGAAATGACCTTGCATTTGAGATGGATAACAAAATCAGTTTTTTTGATTTCTTTTATAGCTGGTTCTAGGCCTGCATATTGCAAGAATTGCGCAAAGATCAGTTCGCATGTTGAACTAGCCGTGTGTAGTGATGCTGAGCTTCTGCGTATGAACGGCGATCTGAAGAATTTATACAGTAGCCTTGTCATCAAACTCACTTCAAGAGCGCGTATTGCCTTGGCGAAGCAGCAGCGGGCTTGGCTTGCAGCCCGAAGTCAATTCTGTACTACGGCAGACGACGCGTGCCTTCGTCAGCGTTACCAACTACGCATAGGCCAATTAGAGGCACTGAATGCTTCCGCTGATATTGGAGACGATCCGCTTGACGACATTACGCCAGTCGTACTTAGTGGCAAATGGAAAATAACCTCAATCTATGATCCTGCCGGAAGTGGGCATACCGATGGCAATACAATCCAAGATTCATTGAAAAGCGATAATCTGCCTGCGCTTGGAGAAACCATCGGCTTTACTCCTGGCAAGTGGTGTTGGCCATCTTACGAATGTGAGACCATTGGCTGGTTGATCGGTCGGCTAGGAAAGGAGCTTTTAGGCGAAGCCATAGAGGGTGACTTACGCTTGGGACCCACGACTAAGATATTGATTGGTAGCTACGGCAAGTATTCTCATTATGTGATGGTGCCACGTCCTGACGGAACCTTGTGGGCGGTCTTCGGTCTCTGCAATCACAACTCTGGAGATTGTCGAGAGGCCGCCGAGGTCTGGACGCCCGCTAGCGCGGACGCTGCTGTTTCACCAACTCCGAAGTTTGCGGCACGTAGCAAATGACTTTCTGCCCCGCGTGTAGCAAAGATCGAACTTCCACGTTCTCATTTCGCCAGTGACAGCTCTGCAACAACTGCATCGAACTTGTCGAGTATTTGGTTCCAGCCCTCGACCTGCCCGCTGGCCTTGGCGTTCTCCATGGTTTCATTGCCGATGAAGGTGAGCTTCGTCCGTCCGTTCCCCAAATCTTCAAACGTCGCCACGTCGTACGCATCGTCGATGGCCTCGTGTTCGATGCCATAGTCGGCAGCCTCAACCTTGTTTCCCTCCGGGTCGGAGAAGTACATGGAGGAGACGATCTTCTCGTGCGGAACGATCTCGTGGTATTCGCCGCCGTTCCAGAACTCCCGCCCCTCCGGCGATCGCATGCAGCAGAGGAACTTCCCTCCCACTCGAAAATCCATCTTACAGACAGGCGCGGTAAACCCCTTCGGTCCCCACCACTGCATAACGTATCGCGGGTCTGTCCACGCCTTCCAAACTAACTCGCGTGGCGCATCGAACACTCGTGTCACTACCATCCGCTCCATCTCATTTCCCTTGTTTGTTGCCATCGCCGACCTCCTCTTTCTTCATTTCGTTCAGAACCGCGTCCAGCTTATCGAAACTCTCTTCCCAGAATTGGCGATAGCTCATCGCCCAGTCGCCGACTTTCTTGATCGCCTCTGGCCTGAGCGTGCACACGCTTTCACGACCACGCTTCGTCTTGATCACGATCCGCGCCCGCACCAGGCAGGCGATATGCTTTGAAATCATTTGCTGCGAGAGCGCAAACGGCTCCGTCAATCCATGCACAGAGGCAGGCCCATGTGAGAGTCGTTCGACCATCGCGCGACGGGTTGGATCAGACAAAGCCGCGAATGTTGTACCCAACGTATCCACAACCCTATAGTAGTGGATTATTCGTAGTGTCGAGTATTAATTTGCGCAGGTGCCCGCCTTCGACGCGGTCTCATCGCGACTCAGGTAGGCGTGAGCGTCATATCCCCGCAACGGTCGACGTTCATACTCAACCAGACGCCGCGAGGCGTTACATTAGTTGATGTGCTGGTGCCCGAGTCCATTCGCGAGTTCTGCCGCTGCAAGGTGCTGCGGCCGCTGCTGCGCCAGCTGCGCGGCGGGGTGACGCCGCGACGTCTGGCGTGGAGCATCGCCCTGGGGATCGTCATCGGGATCAACCCGTCGGTGGGGATCACCACGGTGCTGGTGGTCCTGCTCGCATGGACCTTCGGCCTCAACCAGATCGCTTCGCAGATCGGCGCGCAGGCCGTCGCGCCCTTTCACTTGCTCTTGTTCGTTCCGTTCATCGAGCTGGGCGTCCACCTCTTCCACACGCGCCGCCTGCCGATGACCCGGCGGCAGATCGAGCACCTCAGCCATCATCCGTTGCGCTTGTTCCGCGACATCTGGCAATGGGAGTGGCACGCGCTCCTCGTATGGGGCGTCGTGGCCGCGGTCATGATGCCGGTGCTCGCGTTGTACATCCGCCGTGGCCTGGTGGTGCTGATGCGCCGCCACCGGACACTCATTCATTCCCGCCCCGCGCCGCAGTCGACGGATTAGCACGCTGGACCCACAAGCGACACGGCGACCGGCGACTCGCTAAACTGTATCCATGCTTCCATTCGTCCTCCTGCTTGCCGCCCAGTTCGGACCACCGCGCACCGCGCCGCTTGATTCGCTGGCGCAGCAGCCGAGGATCATCACGCCGCTCACCCAGCCGACGCTCTCGCCCGGCGTGCTGCTGCTGCTCGACCTCGACCAGCGCTTCTCAAAGGACGTGGAAACTCAAGGCGGAGCCGCGTTCAAAGCCTGGTTCGCGCTCGACGGCGTCACGCTGAACAACGGCAAGGCCGCGATCGCCGGCTTCAACTCCGTTACCTCCCAAGCCACCTGGAACCCGAAGGACTACCAACTTAGCTGGATCACCGAAGGCGCGCAGATGGGGCCTTCAAACGACATGGGCTTCACCTGGGGCCGCTACACCGGCCACTCCAAAGACGCGCATGGCGAGCCCATCGAGACCTCCGGCCGCTACATCACGGTTTGGAAGAAGATCGAAGGCGGCAAGTGGAAGGTCGCGCTCGACGCCAGCGCCAATGATGCGCCGCCCATCGGCTCCTGCTGCTCCTTGCCCACGCCATAATCTTGCGCTACTTGGAAGTATGCAGCGGCGCCTCTTCAACTGAAGAGCCGGACAACTGGGATGGAGTTTGCGCAGCTATGGCCGCTTCCCGCCTCCGGCGAGCTTGACGTCCCACGGTCCCCTCACCGATTCGGCCCTCGCGCATGGCCGCCACCAGCTGCTCGGAGACCTCTTCGCGATGGTCGTACCACCATTGAGCTTCGGCGGCTTCATTCTCGAAATAAGGTAGCTTCAACACGGGCATGGCCAATCACCTACTGGCAAGATACTCCTCAACAAGCGTTTGTGACGCGTCGAACACGGTAACTACACGCACCTTGGCTCCTCGCAATGTCGTCACGATCACGATGATCCGAGCTGCCGGTGTGCATCCCACCTCCGCAAAACGCTCCTCTTCGTGCCAGTCTTGATATTCGACCTCAGCGGTATGGCGCGTGAGAGCACACTCCGCGTCTTCAGGCGTGACGCCGTGCCTCGCGATATGCGCGATGTTCTCCTCATCCAAATCGAACTCAAGCACCTACTCGTCATTCTCCCGTAGCTTCGCGATCACCCCAAAGTCCTCAAGCGTGGTCGTATCGCCCTTTACCTCACCCGTTTCGGCGAGCTCGCGCAGCAGCCGCCGCATGATCTTGCCGGAGCGCGTCTTTGGGAGCGTCTCGGTGAAGCGCAGGTCATCCGGGCGGGCGAGAGCGCCGATCTCCTTGGCGACCCACTGCCGCAGCTCCTGCTTCAGCTCCTCGCCGGGTTGCTGACCGCCTTCCAGCGTGACGAAGGCCGCGATGGCCTGGCCCTTCATCTCGTCGGACCGCCCGACGACCGCCGCTTCGGCGACCTTCGGATGGGCGACGAGCGCCGACTCGATCTCCATGGTGCCCAGGCGATGTCCGCTGACGTTGATGACATCGTCGACGCGGCCCATCAGCCAGAAGTAGCCGTCTTCGTCCCGGCGCGCACCGTCGCCGGTGAAGTAGCAGCCGGGCACCTCGCTGAAGTAGGCCTGCAAATAGCGCTCGTGATCGCCATAGATCGTGCGCGCCATCGAGGGCCATGGCTTGCGGAAGACCAGCAGGCCGCCTTGCCCGTCGGGGACGGGCTGGCCCTCTTTGGTGACCACCTCCGGCACGATCCCAAAGAAGGGCAGGGTCGCCGAACCCGGTTTCGTCGCGATCGCACCCGGTAGCGGGACCAGCATATGCGCGCCGGTCTCCGTCTGCCAGTAGGTGTCTACGATGGGGCAGCGCTCCTTGCCGATGACGCGGTGGAACCACATCCAGCTCTCGGGGTTGATCGGCTCGCCGACCGTGCCGAGCAGCCGCAGCGAAGCCAGCGAATACTTCTCCACACACTGGGTGCCCCACTTGGTAAAGGCTCGGATCGCCGTCGGCGCGGTGTAGAAGACGGAGACTTTATGCGCGTCCACGATCTTCCAGAAACGGTCCGGCTCCGGCCAGTTGGGCGCGCCCTCGTACATGACGACGGTCGCTCCGTTCGCTAACGGACCATAGACGACATAGCTGTGCCCGGTCACCCAGCCAATGTCGGCCGTACACCAGTAGACATCGTCTTCTCGCAGGTCGAACACATACTTGCTCGTCAGATACGTGCCCACCGCATAGCCGCCCGTGGTGTGGACGAGGCCCTTCGGCTTGCCGGTCGTACCCGAGGTGTAGAGGATGTAGAGCGGATCCTCGGCGTCCATCCATTCGGCGGGGCACTCGGGCGTGGCGGCGGCCATGGCCTCGTGCCACCACACGTCGCGGCCGGCTTGCATTGCGACGGAGGCGGACGGGGCGCGCTGGTAGACGACCACGTTGTTGACCGACGGGCACTTCGCAAGGGCCTCGTCGACGATTGCCTTGAGCTTGATCTCCGCGCCGCGCCGGTAGCTCATGTCTTGCGTGATGACCGCGACACAGGCGGAATCGTTCACCCGGTCCGCGATGGCATGGGCCGCAAAGCCGCCGAAGACGACCGAATGCACCGCGCCGATCCGCGCGCAGGCGAGCAGCGCGATGGCAAGCTCCGGGCACATCCCCATATAGATCGCCACGCGGTCGCCCTTGCCGATCCCCAGCCCTTTCAAAACATTGGCAAACCGCTGTACCTGCCCATGCAACTCGCCATACGTGAGCGTGCGGACCTCGCCCGGCTCACCCTCCCACAGCAGCGCCACCTTGTCCCTGCGCGCGCCGAGTGCATGGCGATCGACGCAGTTATGGCAGAGGTTCAGCTTGCCGCCTACAAACCACTTTGCCTCGGAGATGGCTCCCTGCCGGATAGCCGACCAAGGCGCAAACCAGTCGAGTTCCGCCGCCGCTTCAGCCCAGAAGGCTTCCGGCTCTTCCACGCTGCGGCTGTAAAGGGCGTCGTACTCCGCGCGACTCTTGACGTGCGCCTTCGCGGCAAACTCCGCCGGCGGCTCAAAGACGCGGTTCTCGCGCAGCAGTGAGTTCATGTTGGTTCCCACACTCTCGTTCCCGGTCAGCGCCATTGCATCGATCTCCCTTGCTCCACACACATAAGAGCGACTGGCATCGTTCTACCAGCCGCTCCGCCCTCTGTCCATTCGTGAGCTATTTTGCCGCGTCGTATTCCGACCAGATTAACGTGCCATGCGTCTCCTTGAGGAAGAGGCTGCCGATGACAAACGTCGCTCCGGCCACGATGATCGGGTAGTACAGCCCCGCCAGGATGTTCCCGGTGGAGGCGCAGAGGCTCAGCCCAATCAGCGGCAACATTCCGCCGAAGACGCCGTTGCCGATGTGGTACGGCAGAGACATCGCCGTGTAACGGATCTTCGCCGGAAACGCTTCCACCAAGTACGCCGCGATCGGCCCGTAAATCATGCCGTTGATGACCACCTGCACCCAGATAAGGAAGATCAGCATGGGCACGTTTGGCGCGGGAGCCTCCTTCGCCGCGATCAGCGCGCCGGTGGCGTCCGGCGTCAACGACGTCAGGCTGACCGCGCCGGTGACCTTGCTACGGGTCGATTTGACACTGACGATGTTGTTGCCCGCGGCCACCTGCATCGCTTTATAAATGGGCACATACCCGATAACCGCCAGCAGGCATGCCGCCATCATCAGCTTCTTACGTCCGATGCGGTCGCTCAGCGCGCCAAACACCGTGTAAAGCGGCATCGCCAGCAACAGCGCCACCGCGACGATGATGTTCGAGGTCTTGGTGTTCACCTTCAACACGGTTTGCAGATAGAAGAGCGCGTAGAACTGGCCGGTATAGAAGATGACGCCCTGCCCCGCCGCCGCGCCGAAGAGCGAAATCAGTACTCGTTTGAGATTCGTCCAGTTGGTGAACGCCTCCTTGAGAGGACTTGCGGAAGTCATGCCCGCCGACTTGAGTTGGGTGAAGATGGGCGACTCTTTCATCTTCGAGCGCACATACAGGCTCACCGTAACCAGCAGGATCGACGCAAGGAAGGGAACGCGCCAGCCCCAGGCCGAGAACGCCTCCTTGCTCATCCCCTGCTGCGTCAGCAGAATCACAAGAAGCGAGACGAAGAGGCCGAGCGTCGCCGTGATCTGGATGAAGCTCGTATAGTAGCCGCGCTTGTTATCGGGAACGTGCTCCGCGACGTATACCGCCGCGCCGCCGTATTCCCCGCCCAGCGCCAAGCCTTGCAGAATACGGATGAGGATCAGCAGGATAGGCGAGAACCAACCGACTTTCGCAAAGGTTGGCAGCATGCCAATGATTGCCGTGGCGCCGCCCATGATCGTGAGCGTGACGATGAAGGCGTATTTGCGGCCGATTTTATCGCCGATCGAACCGAAAAAGAGCGCGCCGAAGGGACGCACCACGAAACCAACGGCAAAGGTCGCCAGATAAGCAATGTAGGCAAAAGTTTCATTGCCGGGCGGATAGAACTTGAGCGCCAGCACCGCCGCCAAACTGCCGAAGATGTAGAAGTCGTACCACTCGATCATCGTGCCCACGGCCGAGGCAAAGATGACTTTGGTGATGCTTTCGCCGTGCGGAACTCCGCCGATGTTCTCTGCTTCCGCTGCCCTTGCCATGTTTACCCTTGTGGAGCGCCCGCGATGAAGTGCCTACGGCAAAGTGCTTTATGCGTCTCGCGAAGCTGGATTTAGGAACGTAGCAAGCATCGTGCGATAGAGCAGACTTGTCAATGTCGCGGGCACAAATTAACAATGCTTTACCAATTTGCCGGGCGCATCCCGCGTGGCAAGGTATTGCTGTCCGAGAACAGGACAGCAAATGTTCTCCGTGGTGTGTACTATTCGAAGCGTTGCGCTTTTACGTTTATTTATGTTTGCAAGTTCGCGGCGACTGGGCTTTACGGTTGCAGCTAAATCCTAAGGGGCTTCATGGCACTCTCGTTTCTAGACCGCGACCGGTCTGTCGCACACCCCGGTTATAGCCGATGGCTGGTTCCTCCGGCAGCGCTGGCCATTCACCTTTCGATCGGCCAAGTCTATGCGTTTTCCGTTTTTAAAAACCCGCTGCTTGCGCTTCATGGCGCGGATGGATCGGCGTGGAGTCTGGAACAGGTAGGCTTCATCTTTTCGATCGCCATCGCCTTTCTCGGCATCTCGGCCGCCGTATTCGGCGCATGGCTGGAGCGCGTCGGCCCGCGGCGGGCCATGTTCTACGCCGCTTGCTGCTTTGGCGCCGGCTTCTATATCGCTTCCTTCGGCGCGAAGCTGCATTCGCTGCCGCTGATTTATCTCGGCTATGGTGCCGTCGGCGGCGTTGGGCTCGGCTTGGGGTACATCTCGCCAGTTTCGACTTTGATTAAGTGGTTCCCCGACCGTCCTGGCCTGGCTACCGGCCTCGCGATCATGGGCTTCGGCGGCGGCGCGATGATTGGCGGCCCACTAGCCAATCAGCTCATGGCTCATTTCCGTGCGACCGGGCAGCCCTCCATTCCGTACACCATGCTGGTCATGGGCACGCTTTATTTCATCTTTATGATGTATGGCGTCTTTACGATCCGCGTGCCGGAAAAAAACTGGAAGCCTTTCGGCTGGACAGCACCCGTGAAGCAGGCCGCGCTAATTTCAACGCATAACGTGGCGGTCTCGAACGCCTGGCGCACCCCTCAGTTCTGGCTGCTTTGGATCATTCTGTTTACGAACGTCACCGCCGGAATCGGCATCCTGGAGCAAGCGTCGCCGATGATTCAGGACCTCTTCAAGGGACACATGACGGCGGTCGCGGCCGTCGGCTTTGTGGGAATCCTCAGCATCTTCAACATGGCCGGCCGGTTCTTATGGGCCTCGGTCTCGGACTTCGCCGGACGAAGGGCGACTTACTTCATCTTCTTCGCTCTCGGCGCGGTCCTTTACTTTTGCTTGCCGTTTACCCGGCTCGAAGGCCTCAACTCAGTGCCGTTGTTCGTACTGATCGCCGCGGTGCTCATCAGCATGTATGGCGGCGGCTTCGCGACAATTCCTGCATACCTGAAAGATTTGTTCGGCGGCTACAACGTGTCGGCCATTCACGGACGCCTGCTGACGGCGTGGTCAACAGCGGGAATCGTGGGGCCCCTGATCGTCAACGGCATTCTCGATCATTACGTTCGCAACAAGCTGCCGAAAGAACAAGCCTATCCGCTCATCCTGCACATCATGTCCGGCTTGCTGGTGATCGGCTTCATTGCGAACCTTCTGGTGCGTCCAGTTGCTGAAAAATATTGGCTTGCTGACAAAGATACTGTCGTTCCCGAAGTTGCGGCACACTAAACTTCTCATGTAGAAAGGGCCATTACCGTGCCAGAAAGCACACGCTCCACTTCCTCTCCGCTGCTGATTGCTGTCGCATGGGCGATCGTGGTGCTACCCACCGCCTGGGGCCTCAACTATACCGTGCAGAACGCCTTGAAGATCTTCGCTAAAGCTCCGGTTACCGTCGTACCGAACGCTCCAGCAAAGTAGCTTTGCCAAAAGAGGCGTAGATGTTAGAGAGCATTTGGAAGGTTTCGCGTTAAGACCTTGCCAAGAATCGTTAATTTCTGCTCTTATAGGTAGCGCTGCACGTGCGGCTACAAACGACCGCCCGGCTGCGTGAGGACACTATGTTCACTGCAGTGCTCATCTGCTCGACCTTTCTTGCCTTCGTGGTCGCACCCTGTGCCATCGGCCTTCACATCCGCGCTTCACTTCACCATGCCCATCGCGGACGCCCCAGCCAAACCTTGAACCCATAGCTGGTGCGGTAAGCTGCGCTTAGATGGATTTTGTCTGGCCCACCGCGATCGGCTTCTTCCTCGGCTTCGCCTTTGGCGTGGGCTGTGCGCTGGCCGTGATGTATTCCATCTATAAAGGCGGCTATCGCGCAGGAATACGCGACGCCAAGGCCGCTGCTACTCGCTCCGGTCCGGCCGAGTAGCCTTACGTGCGCTGCACAGGTTCAAGCGAATCGAGCAGGGCGCGCGTTTCTGCAAGCACACCTTCCGCCTTCGCCGTTCCTAGCGGCCATCGCAAGACGCCTTGCGGGGTAAATTGTGCTCCTCGCTTAGCGTTACGGCTGACCAGGCGCATTAAGATACCGGCGTCTACCGTCCGATGGAACACCGGAGCGTCGCCGGGTGCCGTGGCGGGAGCGCCTCCGGCCTTCGGCTCTGCAAACTTAATGTGCAGCGTCTCGACGAAAATCTTCTGCTTGCCTTGCTCTACCTGCGTTCGCTTGCGATCCATCTGCGCGACGCCGAGCTGCTCGCAGCGGAGCCGGATTTCGCCGGCCGCCAGCAGGTTCAGCACAGCCTCGGGCGGTGTACCGTAGCGATCCTGGAGCTCGGCACGCACATCGGCGAGCGTCGCATAGTCTTCCGCCCCGGCGATGCGTTTGTACATCCGCAGCCGTTGGTTTTCTTCGGGGATGTATTCAGAGTCGATGCGCAGCGAGATGCCTAAATTGAGAACCGTGCCGGCATGGGCGGGCTTATCGTCCTCACCCTTCATTTTGCGGACGGCCTCTTCAAGCATCGTCGTGTACATCTCAAAACCTATGGCCTCGATGTGGCCGGATTGTTCGCCGCCGAGCATGTTGCCCGCGCCGCGAAGTTCGAGATCGAGCGCGGCGATCTTGAAGCCCGCTCCAAGGTCGGAGAACTCCTTCAGGGCGGCGAGGCGGCGGCGGGCGATCTCCGTAAGCTCTTTCTCCGGTGGAATTAACAGATATGCGTAGGCGCGGCGGTTGGAGCGGCCAACACGTCCGCGTAGCTGGTATAACTCCGAGAGCCCGTGCCGGTCCGCCCGATTGATCACGATGGTGTTGGCCAGCGGTATGTCCAACCCGTTTTCAATGATCGAGGTGGCGCAAAGCACATCGTATTCGTGGTTCATGAAGGCGAGCATGACACGCTCAAGCTCCGCCTCGGGCAGCTGTCCATGGCCGACGACCACGCGGGCGGAGGGCACCTGCTCGCGAATCATCGTCGCCATGTCGTAGATGGTTTCCACGCGGTTATTGACGAAGTAAATCTGGCCACCGCGTTCAAGTTCCATCTCGATCGCCGTTCGAATAAGCTTTTCGTCGAACTTCGCGACGATGGTCTGGATGGCCATGCGATCCTTCGGCGGGGTCTCGATCACGGACATATCGCGCATCCCGATCAGCGACATATGCAGCGTGCGCGGGATGGGCGTGGCGGACATCGACAGCACATCGATCGCCGCGCGCATCTGCTTCAGCCGCTCCTTATGACGGACGCCGAAGCGCTGCTCCTCGTCCACGACCAGTAAGCCAAGGTCCTGAAACTTCAAATCCTTCGACAGCACGCGATGGGTGCCGATGAGGATGTCAACCTTTCCGGCGGCAACCTTTTCCAGAATCTCTTTCTGCTCCTTGGCGGTGCGGAAGCGGGAGATCATCTCAATGTTGACCGGGAAGTTGGCGAAGCGGCGCTTGAAGGACTCGTAGTGCTGGAAAGAGAGGACGGTGGTGGGGGTGAGGACGGCGACCTGCTTGGAGTCTTGCACGGCTTTGAACGCGGCCCGCATGGCGACTTCGGTCTTGCCGTAGCCGACATCGCCGCAGAGCAGACGGTCCATCGGCTGGGTAGACTCCATGTCCTGCTTGATGTCGACGATGGCGGAGAGCTGGTCGTCGGTCTCGTTGAAGTCGAAGGCGTCTTCAAACTCGCGCTGCATGTTGGTGTCGGGCGAGAAGGGCGTTCCCTGCGCGGCTTTGCGCTGCGCGTAGAGCTTTAGAAGCTCGCCCGTCATGTCTTGCATGGCCTTCTTAACGCGGGCTTTAGTCTTCTGCCAGGCCTGGGTGCCGAGCTTGTTGAGCGCGGGCGCGGGGCCTGTGTCGGCGGTGCGATACTTCTGGATCAGGTCAAGGCGGGTGAGGGGAACATAAAGCTTTGCCTGGTCGGCGAACTCGAGGATCATCAGTTCCAACGGTGGCTGATCGTTCTCCTCGATCACGCGCAGGCCGCAGTATTGCGCAATCCCATGCTCCACGTGGACCACATAGTCGCCCACGGCGAGATCGCGGAAGTCGGAGATAAAAGCGGCGGTCTTGGATTTCGAGCGCCGCGCCACCGGCCGGGCAGCTACGTCAGCGTCGTCCGACAGGTCCTGAGCTCCGAACAGAATAATCTGCCGGGCGGAGGAGCGGTTCAAATCCATCACCTGTACACCCGCGGCCATGGGCGTCTTGACGATCACCGGTGTGCGCAGATCGCCTGCCAGGTAACTCGATTCGCTGTACACCGTGGTCGAGCCGGGAGCCTCGTTGCGCGATCCAAGCCGATAGGGAACCTGATACTCCTGCAGCAATCCGGCAAGCCGCTCGACCTCACCCTGATTGGGGGCGGTGAGGAGAATGCGGGCATCCTGACCCATCAGCACCTTAAGCTGATCGACCAACGCCGGAATGCTGCCGTGGAAACGCTGCGTAGGTCGCGTGGCGAAATCCACCTCCGAGAGGTCGCTTCTGTCGGCGTCGAGCACGTCGACGAGGCCTAATTGGTCCAGTTCGCAGCCGCAGAATTTGCGCATTCTGTCGTCCAAGTCCCAAGGTGAGAGATAAATATCTTCAGGCCGCACCAGATTGCCGATACCGGAACGGTCGTGCCGCTGTTCGACTTTGTTCCACCACCGTTCGCCCTGGTTCTTCACCATGCTTGGCTCTTCAATAAACACCCGCGGCGCGGGACCGGAGGCCGCGAGCAAATCGAGCAGCGTTCCCTTTGCGCCCGCGACTGGGGCGAAAAACTCCCATCCGGGAAAGATCGTCGCCTCGCCCGTTCGTGTGGCCACATGCGTCTGCAACTCGACGGGCGTTTCGCCGCCTTCGAGTGCCGCGCCCGCGCTACCAGCCCGTATCAGCCGCGCGTTGATGGCTTCGAGTAGCTTTTCCGTCACCGGCGTTTCCGTCAGTGGCAACAGTAAAGCATGCTTCAGCGTGGAGCTTGATCGCTGCGTCTCCGGGTCGAACTTGCGGATCGATTCGATCTCATCCCCAAAGAAGTCAATCCGAACTGGTCGCTCCCTCTCCGGGGAATACACGTCGATGATGCCGCCGCGGATCGTGACCTGTCCCGGCATCTCCACTACGTCCACGCGCGTATAGCCGACGGAGAGTAGATGGTCGACTACCATCTCCGGCAGATACTCCTCGCCTACGCGCAGATCGAGCGCCAATGCCTTGTAGTAGTCGCGTCCGAAGAGCTTCATGCAGGCGGCTTCAAGCGGCGCGATCACCAGTTTCGCCTGTCCGGTGGCGATCTTCCACAGCGTCGCGGCGCGCTGCTCCTGGATTTCGGAGTGCGGCGAAAGACTTTCGAAGGGCAACACATCGTGACCCGGCAGCCGCAACACGGAATCCGCCTCAAGCGCGCCTGTCAGCTCACACGCGCTCAGCACGGCCGCGTGAAGCGACTCCGCCGCCTTGTTGTCCGCGACGATCATCACCGCTGGGGCGGCAGATGCCCTTACAAACAATGGCAGATACAACGCCCGTGCTGTGGCCGTCAGCCCGGAGACGCGCCTTCGCCCCGTGCCGCCGCTCAGATGCCGGCGGACACGCTCAAACGCCTCAGAGTGCTCAAGGTCCGCCAACAACTCGCGGACGAAAGGAAGAACCATGTTATCTAAGTTTAGCCGACGTTTAGAGATACGGACGAGGTAGCGAGTGGATCATCCATCGCGGCGAAAATGTTCACCAGCTCCTCTGTTGCCAGCCAGCGCAGATCCTCGCTCCGCAATACGTCTCCTACAAAGTTTCCTCGCGACTCCAGAAACGGCATTGCACGATATAACCAAGGCACACAACGGATCAACAGCCTGCCGCGAAGGCAAGGTCGAATGGCGATCAAATCCACGAGCTGTTCCGGCGTGAAGGCGTGGCTCATGGAATGAGAGGTTCCACCATGAAAGGCCAGGCATGTGCTGCCGCGGCGTATCTCTTCTTCAATCAAATATGCTCGCAGAGCCGTTCCCAGGGACAAGCTCTCATAGCCGGCCGCATTCGTCTGCCACTGCACCCAGGTGGTGCCGCCCTGACGCCAACCACCCGCGATCGCCAACCATTGACCGCGTTCAGACCGCAGACCGCTTATAAAGCCGCCCGGCAATGACATCGCCGACCGGAACTGCAGGTCGAAGTGGGCTTGCGGGACAGGATCGAGCGAGCGGCGATTGATCTCCGCAAGCACCGGTCCTTCCGTGGCGCTAATCAACTCGCCCGCATTCTGTAAGAACACGCAAGGCACAGCCTTCTCAAGGTTGCGTTGGTAGTAGCGCAGGTGCGTTCGGGTGCGCTTACCCATCCGCGCGAGCGTCTTCTGGAGAGTGCCATCCAGAGGAAGTGAATCTCGGACTGTACGGGTTTGCATGGCCCATAATCTTGATTTGTTCCGGGTGCCCGCTTCCATGTCCTTCCAGGAGAACGCTTGCATGTTTTTGAAGGAGATCAAGATCATCGCCGCATGATGCTTGAGGAGAAAAGCGCAGGCACGCATCGCCAGTTGAGTCCGCAGCGATGCCGGCCCGATGACGGTTCGCACGCCGAAGCTGTCTCCGGTAGCCATAATTCCCGTGTTCCATCCCGCAAGTTTGTACTCGAAGACGAGAACGGTTCCCATCAGCGCGGCCTTATCATCGTAAAAGCCCACTAAGTGGGGAGTCTTGCGAGCGGCGTACTCCTGATCCACCAAGAAAGCCAGCCCGTGCATGGCGCCCGGTTGGCCGGATTGTTCCGCGAGCCGCTCCAACTGGTTCGCGCGCGACAAGACGGCGTTGCGACCCGACCACACGAGAATCTCCGCCGAATCGACCT
Organism: uncultured Acidobacteriaceae bacterium; assembly: GCA_964246805.1. Classification (GTDB taxonomy): domain Bacteria; phylum Acidobacteriota; class Terriglobia; order Terriglobales; family Acidobacteriaceae; genus Edaphobacter. The sequence goes on along the minus strand of CAXTRY010000016.1, from coordinate 23,883 downwards.
TCGGAGCAGACGCATCGTTACTAACCTCGAATTGTGTCGCGCTAGCCATGGGAGAGCTACAGGTGCTGCTCTATCCACGCGCTGACGGCTTGAAGAGATACCATCGATTGCATCCGATAGTTCTCTTTCTGTGTTTCTGCCAGCCTTGCCGGTTCTCGCGTCAGACAGTTACGACCATTTTACCCATCCGCGCATTCACCTCCATGTAGCGATGTGCGTCAACGAGGCAGAGCTATGCATCCTTTTCTTCTGTCTTTGTGCCGGGCGCGGCAATCGCTTCGGCCTCGGCGTCCTTGCCGTAGATCACCTGGCCATACTCCAGCAGCGTGACCATGCCTACGCCGCCACAGATGTTGCCGGCGACGGCAGGCAGAAACCATCGTGGAAATGTTTCCCAGGGTAACTGGCGCGTAAGGATCGCCGCGAAGACCTCCCCGCTGGCCGCGATGCAATGGGCGAAGTTTCCCAATCCCACCACAAACGCCAGCAGCCAGATAATGAGCACCGATCCGGTTATGGAGTGAGACCCCGAGACCAGCCATGCTACCGTGGCGATGATCCATCCACCCATCACACCGCTCCAGAAGATCGTTGATGCTGAATGTCCGATCACGTCCGTGCCCAGATGTGCGAGCGAGTGAACGACTTCAGGACTAATCGCTCCGGTAAGCGTCGCCAGCGAGGCAAACGCCAACGCACCCAGCACATTCGAGGGCAGCACCGCCGCCCATAGGCGCATCGTGTGCCAGAAGTGCTTCTTTTCCGCCAGCACCAGCGCCACCGGGTAGAGGGTGTTCTCTGTGAAAAGCTGCGAGCGGCCGAGAATGACTACGATGAAGCCGATCGGATAGAACATCTTCGCAATGAATTCGGCTGGCTTGGCGGGGCCGAGCATGGAGAGTGCAATAGCCGTACCCAGCGCCGACAACCCCATGAAGATACCCCCGGCAAGCCCGGAGATAATCAACGATACGGTGGAGCGGCCCAGTTCTTGCCGGGCATTGTTGGCTACTTGTTCGTAAATGTCCTGCGCGCTGGGGCGCTCCAAGTGTTTCTGAGCATTCTGGGACGGAGCTTCAGAGAGAGTCTTGCGGCGGCGAAGATGAAAGGCCATTGCGATAGGATGCAGTTCAAAGAACTTCAGAGTTCGATATACTTCGGAAGAGGTGGCCGTAATGTCCAAGAGAGATGCCAGAGACATAAGAACGTCTATGATTGACGGTTATAAAGAATCTGCACCCCCTAATGTTCAGCGTCCAACACCTGTCAAAGTGCCACCCCCTCCCGTGAAACGAGGTAATTGAAACGATGCCGCAAGGACTACAGGCTGTCTTAGCTCTTGTCGTCCTTCTCCCCGGCTTCGTGAGTGCTCGAATAGTTCGCATGATGTCTGCGCGAAGTCAGCAGACAGAACTGGAGCGAATCATTGAGGCGCTCATCTTTAGCTTTTTTATCTATATCTTTTATCTATCTATCTGGGGAGCAAACCTTCCTTTAGAGTGGCGGCCCCAAAGCACCACGGGTTCGGCAGCTTATGTTGTGTCTGTATCAAAGCAGAAACTCGTTAGCCTGGTTGTGATTGCCGTTATTCTCGGTTTCTCTTATGGATATGTAAAGGGCAACGATTTGCTGTTGAGGCTCCTGCGATATTTGAAGTTATCTCAACGTAGCAGTCGCGAGTCTGTTTGGGTCGATGTCTTCCTCAATCATGGTGGCTTTGTACAGGTTGGTCTCGCCGACGGGCGCAATGTGGTCGGTTGGCTAAAGCAGTATGCTGAGATAGGCGAGGAGCGCACGCTCTTTTTAGAACGTGCCTATTGGGTGAGCGAAGGCTCCGATCCGGTTGACGTTCCAGGCGATGGATTACTTCTCCTGACTGAAAAGGCGGAGATTCAATCCGTCATGTTTCTCAACAAAGGCAAGTAGGATGACCGCACTCTCACCTGAAGTCTTCGCAAAGTACCAGCCTGTCATCGGGCTGGAGGTACATGTCCAGCTCCTGACCGCGACGAAGGCTTTCTGCGGCTGTACCAACCGGTATGGCGGGGAGCCGAACACGCACGTTTGCCCGACGTGCCTTGGCCTTCCGGGCGCGTTGCCTGTGCTCAATCGCCGCGCCGTCGAGTTTGCCGTTCTAGCCGCCAAGGCAATTCACTGTGAGATTCGCGAAACGAGCGTGTTTTCCCGTAAAAATTACTTCTATCCAGATTCGCCGAAGGGTTACCAAATCTCACAGTTCGATAAGCCGCTGGCGGAAAATGGCTGGCTTGAAGTCGCAGGCCCGAACGGCGCGCCCAAGCGCATCGGCATCACTCGTCTCCACATGGAAGAAGACGCCGGCAAGAGTGTTCACGACGGCTTCGCCGACTCCGCTTCGCGCACGTACATCGACCTGAACCGTTGCGGCACCCCGCTGGTCGAGATTGTCAGCGAACCCGACCTGCGCTCGGCTGACGAGGTCTTCGAGTACCTGACAAAGCTTAAAGAGATTCTTCTCTACACAGGCGTGAGCGACTGCAACATGGAAGAAGGATCGCTGCGCTGCGACGCTAATGTGAGCGTCATGCTCAAGGGGGCTTCGCACTTCGGCACCAAGGCGGAAGTCAAGAACGTCAACAGCTTTCGGTACATCCGCGCCGCGGTGGAGTATGAGATCGAGCGCCAGATCGGCGTTCTTGAAGATGGTGGACGCGTGATCCAGGAATCGCGCCTCTGGAACAGTGTCGAAGGGCGTACTTTTTCCATGCGCTCGAAGGAGCAGGCACACGATTACCGCTACTTCCCGGAGCCTGATTTGCCGCCGCTCGTCGTAGGGACGGCGTGGCAGGCGGAGATCCTCACGGCGCTACCCGAGCTACCCGAAGCCCGTCGCGTCCGTATGATCGCCGAGTACGAGATCTCCCCGCAGGATGCCGCCACCTTTACCGCCACGCGCGACTTCGCCGACCAGTTTGAGGCGGCTGCCCGCAAAGCGAGAAGTCCTCGCCGCGTAGCCGCTCTCCTTACCAGTGAGTTGACCATGCGCCTCCGTCTCGCCAGCCTTGAATTGAATCAATCACCGGTTTCGCTCGCCGGTATCGTTCTCGCCGCTAACCTGGCCGAATCCGGCGAGCTCTCCAGCAAAATGCTTAAACAGCTCTTCGACACGTGTTTCGCCGAGGGCAAGGATTTTCCCGAAGTCTACGAGCGCGATAAGCCGCGGCAAATCTCGGACGCCTCTTCGTTAGAAGCCATGATCGATGAGGTAATCGCCGCCAATCCCAAACAGGTCGAGCAGTACCGTGGAGGTAAAAAGACGGTTGCCGCCTTCTTTGTAGGAAACGTCATGCGCCTGTCGAAGGGTCAGGCTAACCCAGCGCTGTTGAATGAACTCGTGGTACAAAAATTGGATCGCTAACTTCAAGCGGTGCAACGAAGATGGTGCATCTTCCCTCCTAGCGAGTGGAGGCATCCACATGGCAACTAAAAAAGCCGCAAGCAAGAAAACAGTCGCTCCTAAAGCAGCGACCAAGAAGACAGCCCGCAAGTACAGCCCAGCCGCCGGCGAAAATGTCGGGCGCGAGATGAAGGCAATGAAGGAAGGCAAGCTCAAGAGCGGCAGTGGCCAGAAGGTCACAAACCCGAAACAAGCTATCGCCATCGGCTTATCGGAAGCACGAAAAGCAGGTAAGAAGGTCCCGCCTCCTCCCGAGAAGTAGTTACTTCGAACTGGTTGAGGCAGCGGCGGCGGGCGCACTTGCCGGAGCAGGGGTCGCCGCCGGCGTCGCGGCTTGATTCGCTTCTGAGTTCCCACTCGGCTTATTCTCGGTCTTCGTTTCAGTAGGTACGGCTCCCCCCTCAGGCTTGTTCTCCCCCGAAGAAACAGGTTTCGCATTGCCATATCCGTCCGCATACCAGCCACTCCCTTTGAAGGCAATGGCGGGAGCTGAAATTACACGCTCCAAGGTTCCACCGCAGTGCGGACAGATGGTAATTTCAGAATCGGAGAACTTTTGGATCTTCTCCGTATGGCGATTGCATAGCAAACACTTGTATTCGTAAAGCGGCATCGTTTATTACCTGTCCCCAGCTTACAACCTGCCCAACTCAACTAATCGCACACTTGCGATCGCCTCGACATTCCGCAGCGAGACGACCGCGGCGCTCGCGGACACCCTCTCCTCCACGTCAAGTTGCACGACAGCCAGTGCCTGTCCTTGCGGCACACCTTGAGTCCGGAGCGAACGCCCAGCCTCCGCTGCCCGGCCCAGCGCAAAGTTCGCGATATTGAGCGAGTGCTCTCCCAGAGTCGTCCCGATTCGACCGATAACACCCGGTACATCGTGGTTGCGGATGACGACCAGAGTCCCATGTAAGGGTGCTTCGATGTCGATGCCGTCGTAGCTCAGCAGCCGTGGCGAAGTTCCATGCAGCACCGTGGCCGAGGCGTTTGTCTCTGCACCGGCCGCGCGCAGTACCAGCTTGAGCACAGCACCCGCGCCGCCCGGTACAAACTCTTTTTTATCTTCCTGGATGCGGACGCCACGCTCGGCCGCAATCGCCGCCGCGTTGATGCGGTTAACCTCGGACGTACCTTCGGTCGCACTGAAGACTCCAGCGATCACAGCATTACGGATCAAATCCGTTTTACCTGTCGCGATACGCCCTGAGTAGGTGATCTGAATGTCTTCCAGGTTACCCGGCACGGCGTGGGCGAGAAAGCGTCCAAGACGCTCCGCCATCTCAATATAAGGCGCAACCTCGATGTACTCTTCATGCGACAGGCTAGGCAGGTTGACCGCGTTTTGGACGACACCGAGCTTCAGATAATCCCGCACTTGCATGGCGAGCTGAATACCGATCGCCTCCTGCGCTTCGTCCGTCGCGCCCGCGATATGCGGCGACAGGATGACATTTTCAAGCTCGTAAAATGGCGAGTCTTTCAAAGGCTCCTGGCGAAATACATCGAGCGCCGCGCCGGCTACCTGACCCGACCGTATAGCCTCGGCCAGCGCCGCTTCGACGATCAGCTCCCCGCGAGCGCAGTTGATGATCCGCACTCCCTTCTTCATAATCGCCAACGAGGTCGAGTTGATGAGGCCCTCGGTCTGGGTCGTCAGCCCTACGTGCAACGTGAGATAGTCCGAAGCATTGAATATCTCATCGATCGGCACCAGCGTCACAGAGTTCTCTCTCGCAATGACGGGCGCTACAAATGGGTCGTATCCGATGATCTCCATCCCAAAGCTTAGCGCCCGCCTCGCTACTTCGAGCCCGATTCGTCCCAAACCTACGATGCCCAGCGTTTTGCCGCGCAGCTCCGATCCCTGGAGCGTCTTCTTGTCCCACTTACCCGCGTGCATGGTTAAGTTCGCCCGCGGAATCGACCGGGCCAGCGAGATCATCAGCCCTAACGTCAATTCGGCTACCGCAACCGCATTCGCCCCCGGCGTATTCATCACTACAATGCCCTGGTGAGTGGCCGCCGCGGTATCGATATTGTCTACACCCACGCCGGCTCGTCCGATGACTCGCAGCCTGGGTGCGGCAGCCAGCAGTGCCGCGTCCACCTGCACCGCAGACCGGACCACCAGGGCATCCGCATCGGCTAACTCCGCAGCCAATCCGTTTTTGATCTGGTCCGGCGTAACGATCCGCCAACCTGGTTCCTGTTGAAAGACGGCAAGCGTGGCAGGCGATACTTTTTCAGCAATAACGATCTTCATGGGTCTATTTTACAAGTTCGAAGCGCCAACAAAGTATTGGCGTCGATCACGGTTAGATAAGCCAGTGCGGCACAAATGAACTCAAATTCCGGGTCGATAAACGCCCGCCGCTCCTCGTTCCAGCCGTCTTCTCCATAAACATCCGGAGCGATCTTCTAGGCTCCGAATGCCGGATTTTGTAAGGAACAGCAGGCCTCTGCCCGCCCGCAGATGCACTTCGCGTCCGCTGCCGCCGTAGCCGAACGCTCGGCAAACACCTTCTGCGCGGCAATTAGCCCTTGCCCCCAGGCAAAGTCAGTACCCGGAAAGCTCTTCGCGACTACCTGCTCCAGCGCGCCGATCAGCGCAATCGTATCCATATAGTCGAAGAAGCCCAGGTGGGCAATGCGGAAGATCTGCCCCTTCATCTCGCCCTGGCCGTTGGTGATGATCGCTCCGAACCGGCTTTTGAGCTCTTTCACAATCACGCCCGAATCGATACCCGCGGGCGGCAGAACGGCCGTGGCTGCCGTTCCCGGAGCTTCCGGCGCGAATAGCTTCATTCCAAGCGCCAGGACCGCGGCTCGCGTCATCGCCGAGATGGTCTCCGCGTTCTCCACCAGCTTTTTGCTTCCTTCCACGAGCGAGCCGCCGCCCTGGGCCGCAATCCAATCCAGTGCCGCGCCCAAGGCCGCAATCAGCGCAACGGCCGGGGTATACGCCGACTCGCCGTTTCTTGCGTTCTTCCGCTCTTTGCGCAGATCGAAATAGTAGCGTGGATTGTAGCTTGCCTCCATGCGGTCCCAAGCCGCGTCGCTTACCGCGAGATAGCTCAGCCCCGGCGGAATCATCACCGACTTCTGCGAACCGCCGATCATCACGTCGACACCCCAGCCATCCATATCGAGGTGTGAAGTACCCAGCCCGGTGATGGCGTCGACCACCAGCAACGCCTCATGCCCCTGATCTTTCAGCAACTTGGCTACCGCCGGAACGCAATGCCGTACACCGGTCGAGGTCTCGGTCGCCTGCATAAAGACTACGCGGGTTTCGAGCTTCAATGCCGCCTTCACCGCGTCCACCGAGAAAGTCTGCCCGTATGGCGCGCTCACCACGTCGACGGCGCAGCCGAATGCCTTTGCCAAGGCCGACCAGCGCTCACCGAATTTACCAGCCGTCAACACGAGTACCCGGTCACCGGGCGATGTAAGGTTCGAGACCGCGGCCTCCATCGCTCCCGTCCCCGAGCTCGAAAGAATGATGACATCGTTCGTTGTGCCGACAAACTCTTTGAGCTGCATCAGCACACGGGTGTAGAGCGCACGAAACTCGGCTGTGCGGTGATGCATGTCTGCGGCGGCCATCGCAAATTGCGCGGCGGGAAGAAGCGGGGTCGGACCGGGGGTAAAGAGGCGTGTTTTGACGATCATGGCTCCATTGTATCGAGAGAGCAGACCGGCAGTTAGTTAGCTCTGTTCAGCAAAAGCAGACGGAGCCCTGTAGGAGGCTCCGTCTTTGCCGCACTGTACTTTTATCGGCTATTTGATGTTGCCATTGAGGCCAGCCGGAAAAAAGCCCTGGTTGGCGGTTGTGGTGCCACCGGCATAAACAATCTTCAGCACCTGAGCCCCGGTGCGTGAGAAGACCAGCGAGTTCGAGCTAGCCGCAGCCGAAGAAGCCGGATACAGCGAGCCAGTAGTGGTGGCATTGACGATCGTCGAGGCCTGATAGGTGTTGGAGCTGCCGCCGAGGGCCACCATCTGGTTGCCGAGACCTACATCGTCGCCCTGCGGGTTCGCCGACGTGATGGAGCCGGAGCCGTCTGCGGTCGCCCGCAGCTTGGAGATCGCCGTCGCCACGGCCATGGCTGTGCCGGCCGGGCCAAGCGTCGTCGGCTGCTGGTCAAGCCCGTAGATCGTCGTGCGGATTAAGCCGGCATGATATGCCTCCACCGCCTGAATGCCGGCCGCGGCATCGAGGTGAGCGCTTACCGTCAAAGCCGGAGCAGCACCCGTATAGGCAGTCACGCCTACATCCTCGAAGATGTACGCGCCAATCAGGAAGTGAATATCATCGAGGAAAGGATCGAACGAGGTAAGACCCAGACCAAGCAAGCTAGCCAGATAATTAAAGCTATTCACCAGATCGAGATTCGGCTGCGCTACCGAGGAGCTCCCAAGCGCGCCTTGCAGATCGGTGACATGGTTGCGCTCTTCAGTTGCGGTCTCGTTTGCATACGCCTTCACCAACATATTGCTAAAAGGCACCAGGCAGCTGGTGTAGTTATTGCTGTTCTTGACGGTGACCGAACCGCCGGCAACCGCCGGGGTGGCACCGCTGGTAATCACGTTGCCCTTGTGATCGATCGTGGTACCGGAGGTTGCCAGCGTATAGAACTGCGCCTCAAGATACTCAAGGTTCAAGGCAAAGTTGAGATAATCGTTATCGGTATAGGTTGGGGTTGTCTGTGCATTCGCTACAGACTGGAACGCAAGTCCGGCTAGGGCCGCGCCGCCAAGCGTCAGCATCTTGCGCCGGGTGCTTACAATAATTTCATCGAGCTGCTGTGTCTCTAGTGTCGCCATGGGTCTCCGTCCTTACGAGAGGGTAACTTTGATGTTGCCGTTGAGGCCTGCCGGGAAGAAACCGCCCTTCGGGACGCCTGCGCCGCCGCCCTGACCGTAGACGATGTGCATCACCTGGTCGGTTGAGCGGCTGAAGCCGATGGAGGTGGTCGCGTTCGACGCTACGATGCTGCCGGGGCTAAGAGCGGTCTCGTTGCCGCCACCGAGGGTACCGCGCAGGGTGGAGACCTGGTTGGCGATCGTGGTGAGCGGGTTTGTCGTGCCGCCGGCGATAAAGTCCGCGGCCACAATCTGTGTCCGGATAGAGGCTGCATGGTAGGCTTCGACGGCGTGGATTGCGGCTGCCGCGCCAAGAATCGTCTTGCTTTGAAGAGCCAATGCCGCGCCATGATAAGCGGTGACGCCTACGTCCTCAAAGATGAAGGCCCCAATCAAATAATTGGAATAATTGGTAAACGGGTTGAAAGTATTGCTGGTCGTGATGCCCGCCGCGGTCGCCAAAGGACCGAAGAAGGTAAGGTCAATCGCCGGACGAGCCACCGCGGCGGAAGACAGTTGGGCGCGCAGGAAGCGCACGTGGTCGAGTTCGTTCTGCGCAACCTCATTGAGGTACGCGCTCTGCACCGGGGTCAGACCTGTCAGCTGCGTGGTGCTCGGCACGGTGACCGCGGCGGCGCCGGAACCCGCGTCCGCCGTCGAAAGGCCGGAGCCAGTCGCCGCATGGAGGTAGAACTCAGCCTCCAGATACTCGAGGTTGAGCGCGAAGTTGAGGTAATCCATGTCCGTCAATGCTGCCGGCACCGGCGCGGGTAAGGGAGTGGCGGGAGTGCTGTTACTGCAACCCGCTACAAGCGTTCCGGCCGCGACCGTGCCCGCGCCAGCGAGAAAGCTGCGCCGGCTCAGTGCCTTATCTACGAGGTCAATCGATCTCTTTTCCACTGGTACTTCTCCTTGTGTGCGTACTGTTGCTAACAAACCCTACGTCAATGAGAACGCAAAGAGCAACTGTCTGGATGTCGCGGTACCTAATAATCTTTTTGGAGGCGTAATCTGGGAATGGAGCGCGGCGGATCAGCATAGCCGCAATAACCTAAAAGGAGGGATGGATGGAAATCGCCGACAGAGTACAGACCGAAATTGTTGCCGCCATGAGGGCGCGCGAGGAGCATCGCCTCACCACGTTACGCATGGTTAAAGCTGCCCTTCGAAGCAAGGAGATCGACAAGCGAGAGCCTCTTACCGATGCGGAGGAGAAACAGATCCTCACCACGCTTCTTAAGCAGCGGCGGGAATCCGTCGAATCTTTTACACAGGGTGGACGGCCTGAGCTGGCCGCAAAAGAGGCAGCCGAAATCCAGATGATCGAGAGTTTTCTTCCACAGGCTGCCGGCGAAGAAGAGATTCTTCAGGTTGTACGCGGAGCGATCGCTCATCTCGCCGAGGGCGGCACCCAGCCAGGCCCAAAAGATATCGGTCCCGCCATGCGCGTGGTACAGCAACGAATACTTGCCGGCGGTCTGCGCGCCGACGGCAAGCTGGTCTCTGAAATGGTGAAGTCGGAGCTTGCAAAGTCAGGCGCTTAGCTAAACGTGAAATTTACTGCTGCGGCCCCGTGCTCGCGTGAAAGAGATGGTGATTGATGTCGGGCCAGAACTCTTTGAACATGAAAGTTGCGGCGTCAACGCCTACACTCTGACCCCATTGCCCGGCGACATTCCCAAAGCTGCGCTCGCGAGAAGGATAGTAAAGGGTCGACACGCCGGCCGCCGCTCCCGCGCCCAAGACCTCCGATGCGTTGAATACTTCTTTGCCGGCATCGTTACGGGTAATGATGGCGCGTGTCAAGGAATATACCGACCGCTTGACGAAGCCGCCTTTTCCGAGCGTATAGTAACGGCTGTCCTGACGAAAGAGGGTTGGTCCAATAAACTCCACGAAGAAGTTTTCGCTCGTTTGATCGACCGCGGAGTGCCACAGATAGCGGCCATATCCTACACCTCCCTTTCCAAACTCAGGATAGGTGCTTTGCAGGTCGTTATATCCAGCCAAGACGGCGGGAAGAAAGACTGAAGAATAGTCGAACGAGTCCTGCGCGGCCGTCAGAAACTTCTCCTTGACAGACTGAGCAGGCAGTTTGACATCCGCGCTGACCGCTCGGAAATTAGGAATAATACCCAGAATGCGCTTCGTCTGGCCGTCTTGATGAGGACCCGTGGTCTCGGCCTGCTCTGGCGTTTGCTGCTGCGTCTGGGGAGCGTCTGGCAAATCTTCATGAACGCTTGAGGAAGCGCCGGCTTCCATCGGCTCCGATGAGGTAACCAATGTTTTTCCCGGCGATAAAGCCACAAAATCTTGTGCGCATTGAACGCGAGCGACAAGCACCATGCAACAAAAAAGGCTGGCCACGCGGAGAAACGAGTTTGGATGAGCGTTCGGCATTCGTTCTTAGACGCAGTACAGCGCATTAGGGATTCGTAGACTTGACATAAGGCGACACCCGCTTCTACTCGGGAATCACTTTTACAAAGATGCCGTCCGGCAGAACCGCCGCGCCGAGCAGATGTACCACACCGTCGCGGGTGAAGCCCCGCAGCATCGTTCCCGTAGTTGACGGAGCTCTCGGACGGGTTACCGGCGCGTGAACGAGAGTAACCGGTACCTCATTCCCATCTAAGTCAGGCGTGGCGGAAGGAGCCTGGGAGTTGCTCCGCTTCATGCCGCGATCCATTGCTTCATTTGCAAGCCGGTCCGCCTCCTTGTTTTTGTGGCGCAGCGCGTGTTCAATCTGAAACGCGTCCAGCTTGGCAATTCTTCGTTTTGCCTCGTCATACAGCGGTCTCAAATCCGGGCTTTTTACCTGGTACTTGCCCTGAATCTGCTTGACCATCAGTTCCGAATCGGAGACTACCTTCAAATATCCGCGCCCATGCTCGAGCGCGTACTGGAGACAGCCGAGCAGACCGCTATACTCCGCATAGTTGTTCGTGCGCATCCCCAGGAACTCCGACAGTTCCGCGACGACAGTCCCATCGGCCTCCGCCAGCAGCGCTCCATATCCCGCCGGACCGGGATTCCCTCTGGCTCCGCCATCGCAATGTGCGTGGAGCCAGCCTTCACTAGCCGGTTTAAGCGGTTCAGACGCGGCAAACAGATTTGTTCCAGGGCGGCGGAGCGGCATGCCTTCCAGTCTACCGAAGACGCGAAAACGCGCTCACCTTTGCCGCTCTATCCTGTCTATACGAGTGCATCTATCCTGACTCCGGAGTCAGACAAGCATGAATGCTGAAGTTTTGGAATTACCCGCCGGGATGCGCCCGGTCGGCACCGCCACCCCTGTTCTACTACGCTCCGCTGTAGAGTCGCTCCCAGCGATGGCAAAAGCGGCAACGCAGGCCGGTACCCGTGGCGGCAAGCTCACTCCCGCGCAGCTTGAAGCTCGCGCTCAGCAACGTGCCGAGGACGACGACCTGATACGCGAGGCGCAAGCCGGCGATCGTACCGCCTTTGACGCCCTCGTTCGCCGCTACGATCAATCCGTGCTTCGGCTCGCGTTGCATATGCTCGGAAATGAGCAGGATGCGCAGGACGTTCATCAAGAGGCTTTTATCAAGGCCTACCGTCACCTCGGGAACTTCCGGTTCGAGTGCTCGTTTTATACATGGCTCTATCGGATTGTTACCAACCTTTGCCTCGATCAGCTCCGCCGCCGCAAGAGCCGCCGTGAAGATCCTGCTACCGTGCTCGATTCGAGCGGTGATGAGATGGATTTGATGGCGAATGTATCCGACGATCGCGCGATGGCGAATCCTGGACGTGAACTCGACCGCAAGGTGATGGCGGAGCAGATTGGCGCGGCGCTCGACAAACTGACGCCGCGTGAGCGCACTGTATTTGAACTGAAACACTATCAGGGGCTTAAGCTCCGGACGATCGGCGAGATGCTTAGCACGACGGAAGAGACCGCAAAAAACACGCTCTTCCGCGCCACCCGCAAGCTGCGAGAGCAGCTAAAAACGGTACGTAGTCACTAACCGGCAACAACGCCGGACGAGGCACAGACCCCGCCGTCGACAACTAAGCAGTATCTTCCGAGGCTGGATGAGGTCAAAGCAATGAAGTGTGAAATCGCTAAACAAAATGTTCTGCTCGCCGCCTATGGCGAGCTCCCGGATGAGATGGCCGGCGCGCTTGATCGGCATCTCTCCACGTGCGAGGCCTGTAACCGCGAACTCAATTCTCTTCGCGCGCTCGACGAGTATCTTGCTCTTCATCCCGTCACCGAACCCTCTCCCAATCTGCTCGCTCAGAGCCGCCTTCGCCTGGATGACGCTCTCGACCATCTGCCGAGGCACGGATTGTTCACGCATCTGCGGGTCAGTTTCAATCATTGGATGGGTCACCTGCAAGGCGCGCCCGCGCTGATGACGCTTCTTGTCGGCCTTGGCTTCCTTGGCGGAAACTTTACGCATCGTTATCAGATTGCTCATGCGGCCAAACTAAGCCCGCCTGTCGTCACGATCGACTCCTTAAAAGGTTCGATCGCCAATGTTACCGGCATCGTCCAGACGCCCGATCCCGAGACTGTGCAGGTAAAGTACAACCGCGTGGTCCCTGAGACTATCGAGGGTTCTCTCGATAGTAAAGAGATACGGCAACTATTGATGATGGGCATGGCGCAAGCGGCCAACCCCGACGTGCATGAGCGCTCCGTCAATCTGCTCTCGAATGAGTGCAAGGTCGGTCACGCCTGCCTCTCCGAATCCAACGGCCAAGGTATTCGGCAGGCACTGATGGTCTCCCTTCGTTACGACCATAACGCGGGCGTCCGCATGAAGGCTCTCGATGGTCTGCAGCCTTATATCGATAAGGACCAGCGAGTCCGCGATGCGGTCCTCGAAGCACTTTTGCACGATAAGAGCGCGGGTGTTCGCACCGCCGCCATCGGGCTTCTTAGCCCGGTCCAGTCCGACTCCAGCGTTCGCGAGGTGCTGCGCACGGTGTCAACACAGGACGAAAGCCCCTACATTCGTACCGCCTCCTACCGGGCCCTGCAAACCGCGGCGGAGATTCAGTGATGTACCGTCCAAGTGGGTCAACAACACAGCCGTGTACCAAGGTGAAGCCCCTCCAATTCTCTATCGCGACAGTTCTTTGCATGAGCCTCTTCGTCCGGGAGGCTTGCGGCTGGTCACACTTTCGCGATCGGGGGACAAAGGCGCAGGGCTATCTCGGCATTAACTTCCGCGATGTGCCTGAGGATCAGATTAGCGTTCTCAAGCTGAAAGATGACCACGGTGAAGAGGTCGTTCTTGTCGACCATGACGGTCCCGCTTGTGCCTCCGGCATGAAGGAGCATGACGTTCTTCTCCAGTTGAATGGACAACCCATCGACAACGAGGACCAGCTTCGCCATTCATTGCGCGAGATACCCGCTGGAAAGCGCGTCTCTTTTCTGATTAGCCGAGAGGGTCAGCAGCAGACACTCACGATCGAGCTCGCCAATCGCGACACCGTGGGGCAGCAGGCCTGGGATCGGCACATGACCGTACCCGAGCCCGCCAGCCATACGATCGGCCTCTTCGGCACAAACGCCCCAACGACCGCCGATCTTCCGAAACGCAATTTGCTTGGCGCTACGATCCTCAGCTCCTCCTATACGGGAGCGCTCCTGGAGCTTATGGGGCCACAGCTGGCCGATTTTTTCGGTACACAAACTGGTCTTCTGGTACGCTCCGTCGATCCCGATAGCCCAGCCGCCGTCTCCGGTCTGCGCGCTGGAGACGTAATCACCAAGGTAAATGCTGTTCCCCTTACGAACAGCGCCGACTGGCTTCGCGCCGTGCACGATAGCAAAGGCAAACCATTGGCTGTCGTGGTGCTTCGCGATAAAAAGGAACAGATTCTTACGCTTATTCCAGACGCAAAGAAGCGCTCGCGTGTCACCATGCCCGATCGCGATATGGCTCCGGCAACCACTGTCGGTATTCTGATTCCGCCCAGCCCCCTGGAGTAGCCGCCGCTTATTCCAAAGATGGCTTGTATGTGTTTCAATTAACGGATGCAGTCCGCCTTGACACTTCCGCCTGTCCCTCCGGCTAAGCCGATCTCATTCAGGCGGCGCTGGATCAAGGCGATCCGCAAAATTCGTGAGCTAGCCTCCATCGGTTCGGCGCTCGCCTCCACCTCGCACCCTTACATGGCGCATATCGTTCCGATGCGGCGATGCAATCTTGCCTGTACCTACTGCAACGAGTTCGACGATGTCTCCGATCCAGTTCCCCTTGAAGAGATGCTGCGACGTATCGATCATCTCGGCCGCCTCGGCACCTCCGTGATCACGATCTCCGGCGGCGAGCCCCTGCTCCATCCCGAGCTCGATCAGGTGATCGCCGGTATCCGCCAGACAGGTGCCATCGCCGGCATGATTACAAACGGTTACCTGCTGATGCCCGAGCGCATCGCGCGCCTTAACCGCGCGGGCCTCGACCATATGCAGATCTCAATCGACAACGTCATGCCGGACGATGTCTCGAAGAAAAGCCTCAAGGTTCTTGACGCCAAGCTGCGGATGCTTCGCGAGCACGCCGACTTTCACGTCAACATTAACTCCGTCGTCGGCGGCGGCATTGCAAATCCGACCGACGCGCTGACGGTGAGCGAGCGAGCGCTGAAGCTTGGCTTCTCGTCCACGATTGGCATCATCCACGATGGCTCGGGACAACTCAAGCCTTTAGGAGACGAAGAGCGCACCGTCTGGGATCGTGTCCGTAAGCTCACCCGCCGCTCTTATTCTCGCTTCAATCAATTTCAGGAGGCGATCGCCAACGGTGAACCAAATGCCTGGCGCTGCCGAGCCGGCGCCCGTTACCTCTATATCTGCGAGTTTGGCCTCGTCCACTACTGCTCGCAGCAGCGCGGTTATCCCGGTGTTCCCCTCGCCGGCTACAAAAAGGTAGACATCCAGCGCGAGTTCCTCACCGAGAAATCCTGCTCGCCCAACTGTACCGTCTCGTGTGTTCACCAGGTCAGCTATATCGATCATTGGCGCGCCCCGCAGCATCCCGAAACGGGCCCAAGCCCGCAGACGCCCGCCAAGAACTCCGAAGCGGAACTTGTACAAATACGCTAGCTGAACGCTACGCTGCCTGGTAACTCAGGCCGGAAAGCACTCCGCGCATGTACGCGAAGCTTTCCATCATGCCTGGAAGCGGGTTGTCGGCATGGATTTCATACTCCAAGTCGACATTGCCGGGGTACTTCATCGTAATGAGCTGCTGAAATATCTCGCGAACCGGCATAATGCCTTCGCCCACGGCCACTTGGCTCTCCTTCAATTTACCGTCTGCAAGGTCCTTCATATGGATGTCGAAGAGGCGAGGCCCGGCCTTTCGCAGTGCATCCACCACATCCGTACCGGCGCGCATCGTATGCCCTACATCGACGCAGCAGCCCATGCGCGGGTCCATGGTCTTGACCGCCGCGAGCACATCCAGTGGTGAAGGCCACTCCTTGTCCTCTGGACCATGATTATGGATGGCGACGCGCACATCGTACTGCTTTGCAAACTTCTCAACGCGGGCTAAAGTCTGGTGTGTGGGCGCACCCACGATCAGCGTAATACCAGCAGACTTTACATACTCGAACTTGGCTCGGATATCGTCGTCATCATCTTTCAGGAAGTAAATTGTGCCCGCGGCGGTCAGTTTCATCCCGGCGGCGCGATACGCTTCGGCTTTCGCGGCGACCTGATCCGCGGGCGTCAGCGGCAGGTGCGTGTCCTTCAGGTTCAGCAGGGGAGTGCGTAATTGTTTCATCGCGTCAATCACGTGAGCGGGGTCAAAGTTGCGCAGACTGTAGCTGGCGACCCCAAGGCGGATGGGGGACAGACTCCCGGCAGGTAAACCTTGGCTGAAAGCCGGCCTAAACGTAAGAGCGCCGGTGAGGGCTGCGGCTTCGCGGAGCAAGTGCCGGCGATTGATGCTGGACATGAGGTGCATCTTAGCCGCGCACCGGGAGAGCTGTCCACCAGAGAACTCGATTATTCCCTCAATACAAAGACTCTACAGCGACACGCCTTTCCTCTTGACAGTTGAAAATGCAATGGCATAGCGTTAGCACCGTTCCGATAGAGATGATTCCTAGGCGCGCCGCATCTGGAGGTTGGTATTGTTTCGCAAATCGTTGCTTCACACACTTTGGCTTTTCTGTACCTTGTCTGCCGCTCTGCTCTTCTCCCCGATTTACCTGACTGCACAAGCCGTCAATGGGACTCTTCTGGGTACGGTCTCCGACCCGAGCGGCGCGGCAGTACCGAACATCAAGGTCACCGCGGTCGATAAGGCAACGGGCACGATACGCGAGACGGCCACCAATGCCAGCGGCAACTACACCATGCCCGACCTGCCGCCGGGAACCTACAGCGTGACCGTAGCCGCGCAAGGTTTCAAGAAGGAGCAGCGCGAGAACATCGATTTGCTCAGCAACACCTCGACTCGCGTGGACCTTGATCTCCAAACAGGCAGCGTAACGGAAACGGTCCTCGTGACGACCGCGCCCCCGATGCTCCAAACCGACCGCGCGGATATTTCAACCAAAATCGAAGCCCGCGAGGTCGCCGATCTGCCGCTCGGGACGAATCGCAACTTCCAATCGTTGCTCAATCTTGTGCCCGGCACCACGCCGGCAACCTTCCAGCACTCACAGTTTTTCAACGCGCAGTCAGCCCTCCAGACCGAAGCGAACGGCATTCCGCGCATGGGCAATCTCTACCAAATCGAGGGTATAGACGACGACGAGCGCACGGGATTGCTCCAGATCATCATTCCGCCCGCGGAAGCGATCCAGACGGTCGACATCTCGACTAACAACTTCGAGGCGGAGCTTGGACGGGCAATCGGGGCCGTGACCAACGTGACGCTCAAGTCGGGATCGAACTCCTTTCATGGTTCGGCCTTCGAGTTCATCCAGAACAGCGCCGTCAACGCGCGGTCGTACTTCAGCGGACCGCTGGGACATCTCTCCTATAACTATTTTGGCGGCAGCTTTGGCGGCCCCGTCTGGAAGGATAAGCTGTTCTTCTTTGGCGATTACCTGCGAACTGTAGACCATGAGGCCATCGCAAATACCTTTACACTGCCGCCGCCCGCGTTCTTTACGCCAAACGCGGCTGGCAACGTCGATTTGAGCGCGCCGCTGCAAACGAATGGCACCGGACAGATCTACGATCCAAATACGGGCAGCGCCAGTGGGGCGGGACGAACACCGTTCATCAACAACCAGATTCCGTTCAGCCGCATAAACCCAGTATCGTTGGCCCTGCTGAAGCTGCTGCCTCAACCGAATCAAAATCAGGGAAATCTCGCCGCGCCTACAAACAACTTCGTCACCAACTTACCGTTTCGCAAGACGACAGACAGTTATGACGTGAAGATCGACTACACGCTTACACAGAAAGATCATCTTAGCGGACGGTGGAGTTGGCAGCGCGTGTTGACCTACCAGGCACCGGCCTTTGGCAATTTCGCGGGCGGCCCGGCTGGTGGCGGTTTTGAAGGAACAGGTAATCAAAAAGCGTACAGCTTTGGGCTGAACTATGACCACGCCTTCTCCTCGACTCTATTTACTGAAGCCCGGTTCGGCGTCGCTCACCTGCATAACGATGCACAGCCAAGCGATTATGGCTCAAATGATGCAACGGCAATCGGTATCCCAGGCGTGAATATCAATCAGTTCACCAGCGGACAGGCAACCATCAACATCGGCAACTTCACCGGGCCGACCTTCGGGTATTCAGCCTCTGAACCATGGATTCGCGCGGAAGCGAACATCGATGCCGTAAATAACTGGACCAAGATTATCCGCAATCATACGGTCAAATTCGGCGCGGATGTGCGGCGAGTTCGCGACGATCTCTTGCAGGATCAGACCTTTGGCTCACGCGGCGCGTTTACCTTCGGCGAGAATCAGACTTCGGTACCGGGAGCAAAGACCAACGTGGCTAACGACATAGCCAGCTTCCTTCTCGACGTGCCGAACCAGACCGGTCGCGACCTTAACACCTTTTTCCCGGCCTATCGGCAGACCTGGCTCTTCGCCTTTGCCAGCGACAAGTGGCAAGTAGACCCAAAGCTGACCGTTGATCTCGGAGTTCGTTGGGAGTTCTATCCGCCTGCGACGCCGAAGATTGCGGGCGGCTTCTCCAATTATGATCCCGCGACGAACACTCTCGTGCTCGCCGGCCTCGGCGGCAACGCCTCAAACCTTGGCTTAAAAACGCGCTACTGCTATTTTGCGCCACGTACTGGCTTTTCCTTTCGCGCGACAGATAATACGGTGATTCGCGGGGGGTTCGGTATCAGCTACACACCTTTTCCAGATAACCAGTACGCGTATAACTATCCGGTTCGCGCCAATAACAGCTATCAACCCGCGACGACCTACGGTCCGGCCGTGCTGGGGGATGGCGTCACCCCGGCAACTTTTCAAGCTGGCTTCCCCGCGCCCGTAACGGTGACCATCCCCGCAAATGGTATCCTTGCCGCACCCAAAAGTCAGGCCTATAGCTACATTCCCACCAACTACTACAACCCTTATGTCGAGTCGTGGAACATCGCCGTGCAGCAGGCGCTCCCCGGAAGCCTTTCGCTCCAACTTGCGTATGTGGCCAACCATGGCGTTCACATGCCGGCCGCGCAGAACATCAACCTGCCGAACTATCTAGGCGGAGGCGTTGCGTCGGAACCACTCAACCTTGCCTTTGGAAAGACGGCGGCAGTCACACAATACTTCATTGGCTTATCTTCAAACTACCAGTCGCTCCAGGCGCAGCTGAACCGCCGTTTTTCGCATGGACTTGCGCTGACGACTGCTTTCACTTGGGGTAAAGCATTAAATTATGCCAGCGGTGACGATGGTGGTGTGCTCTTCTACGCACAGCTTCGCCGCAACTATGCGCGGGCCGACTTTGATCGAGCCTACAATTATGAACAGAGCTTTACCTACGAGCTTCCGGCGGGACGAGGTCATCGCTTCTTCACCACGGGCCTGGCGCAGTATGCGCTTGGTGGATGGAAGGCTTCGGGCATCATTTCTGTTGTGTCTGGCCTACCCTTCACCGTCAACGCCAACGGTGGTTCGCTAAACACGCCGGGGGTCACGCAAACGGCCAATCTTACGGGAAATTATCAGGTTTTGCATGGAATCGGCGCGAACAAACCATGGTTTAATCCAACCGTTTTCGGCCAGCCCACCGGGGTTACAGTTGGCAACACGGGACGTAACCAGTTCACCGGGCCGGGATACCTTCAGGATAATCTTTCACTTTTCAAGAGCTTCCCTATTTTCCGCGAAGCCTCCATCGAAGCGCGTATTGAAGGATTTCAACTCAGCAATTCCCCGCAATTCGCCAATCCAAACACGGGAACTCTTGGCGCGGCAAACTTCGGTACGATTACTGGAACATTAGGCAGTGGACAAGGCAGCGTCAACGGCGTTGGCGGGGGAAGGACATTGCAAGCCTCGGCAAAAATCTCTTTCTAAAAGTCTTACAACCACGTCTTTCAGTTGTACTAAGAGTAAGTCCTCGCTCAGCTACTTAAAGTCCATGGATTCATTGTCATTTAAATTGCGGCTCCTTTTGATTCGGCTTGTATTTCATAGTAATTTTCAATCGGTCTGCCGCGTTCTTGAAGACAAAGCGCTTCGTATCGTTTGGCAATTTGAGATGGATCGGCTGCCAAGGTACGGCGGCGAGCCTGCTAACGGTCTAGAAGACGTGTATATATATAGAGTCTGAGACGTAAATGAGAATCGCGGATGCGAGACGCCCCTTACTATCCTGGCAAGGAATTGGATGGGGAACGGGAAACGTCTTAAGTGATACCTCTTCTGATACCTGAAGTCACCAAATATGCTTTCTCCGAATACAGTACAAGTGGAAAACGCGCAAGACTGCATGTCCCAAAGCAGCCAGTTCTCTTTTTCGAACCAGCCCTCATGAGAAACCTAGCGCATCCGCCCAAGCCATCCAGCCCTACTTGCGTCTAAAATACAGACACATGCTTGCGCCGCCTCAAACGGTACCGGCTAACGGAGTTCGATCCAACTATGACGATGTCCCAGTTCAAGCTGAATCCGGAGCACAGTTTCTTTCCCACGCTCCGCGCCGCCCTCCTTGCCGGAGCCGCCATCGCCTCCTTGGCCGCATACGCCCAACAGCCCGCCAATCCGGCGATCACACCCGCATCCGCCACTGCGGACGGCCAGGTGGTCGACACCAACCCGGCCCTCGTCCCCGCGAAGAAGGAGAAGCTCACCAAGGACGAGAAGAAGGAGAGCAAGGTCGTCCCTTCGAAGGACACCGTCAAGCAGCTCCGCAAGGATAAAAAGATTGCAGCGGTCGATCCGCTGGCGGGAAAAGACGCCAATCTCCCCGACAAGCAGCTCTACGACAAAGCCCTGATCGCCGCCAAGCGCGGCCACTACGACGTTGCCCGGCTCGACCTGCAGACGCTGCTCAACACCTACCCCGACACTCAGTACCAGATGCGCGCCAAGCTCGCCATCGCCGACTCCTGGTACAAGGAGGGCGGAACCGCCGCGCTCACGCAGGCTGAATCCGAGTACAAGGACTTCATCACCTTCTTCCCCAACGCGCCCGAGGCCGCCGAGGCACAAATGCGCGTCGGAGACATCTATTTTCGTCAGATGGACAAGCCCGATCGCGACTATGCCAAGTCCCGCCACGCCGAGGAAGAGTACCGCCTGATGCTCCAGCAGTTCCCCGAGTCCACCCTCGTGCCCGCGGCCCAGCAGCGTCTTCGCGAGGTCCAGGAGGTAATGGCTACCCGCGAGATCGCCATCGCCGCCTTCTACGCGACCCATAACAACTGGCCGGCCACCATCGCCCGCTATCAGACTGTCGTCGATACCTACCCGCTTTATAGCCACATGGACGACGCTCTGATCGGCTTGGGCGACGCCTACAACTCTGAGGCTCGGTACGTCCGTCTCCTCAAGCTGCCCGAGGCCGGTAAGGCACGCCTTGAAAAAATCTATGACGACCAGGCCTCCGCGGCCTACAAGAAAGTCGTGATCGAGCACTCCGCCGCCCCGCACGTCGAGGACGCGAAGGATCGTCTCGCCGCCATGGGCCTGCCCATCCCGACACCGACCGCCGACCAGATGGCCGCCTCCGTCGCGCTGGAAAACAGCCGCGCTACCTACAAACTGACGGACCGTGTCGGCCTCATTATCTTCCGCAAGCCCGACGTCGTCCTTGCCTCCCGCACCGGCGCGCCCACCCTCTCGGACCCGGCCCCAACCCTCGCCCCCCGGATCAGCCGGCAGATCGTCACCGACTTTACCTCTGCCCTAAACCCTTCCGCCGTGACCGAGAAGCCCGTAGCCGCCGTCATCGATACCGATGCCGCGCCCGCCAACGCAACGGCCACGCCTTCGCTGGCCACACCGGCCGCTCCCCTCCAGTTTCAGGACGTGCCCGCCGCCGAGACCGGTACCGGCACCACCGGGGCTGTCGTGACCAATGTCACCGGCGGCTCCTCCGGTAACGGCACCGGCTCGACGGGCGTGGGTATCGAGATCGTGCAGCCAGGCTCAACCGCACCCGCTGGTGGAAACGGACTCAGCGCTGTCGGTCCGGCGAACACCACTCCACTACCCGATGTTGAAAAGCCCGCCGCCGCCCCCGACGCGGTCAACGACGTCAACCCAGCCACACAACCGGCCGCCCAAATCTCCACCGGCAAGAAGAATCCCAAGCCCGAGTTCGACAAGAGCGAAGAGTCTTCCTCCAAGCACAAGAAGAAGAAGGGTCTCGACAAGCTGAACCCCTTTTAGACTCTTTCTCACGCGGCGAGGCTTTGCGGAAGGCGTCGATGCTACGCTTAATCGGTGAGCCACGACCTCCCCAAAGCCTACGACCCCTCCGCCATTGAAGAGCGTTGGGCTGCATATTGGGTGCGCGAGCGCCTGTTTGACGTGCAGACCCCCGCGCCCGGCGAAGTGTTTAAACCGTTTACCCTCCTTCTTCCCCCGCCCAATGTCACCGGCCGTCTCCATATGGGCCACATGCTCAATCAGACGGAGATGGACATCCTCACGCGCTGGCATCGCATGTCCGGCGACACCGCCGTGTGGGTTCCCGGTACCGACCACGCGGGCATCGCCACCCAGATGATGGTTGAGCGCCAGCTTACCGCCGAAGGCACCACCCGCAAGGAACTTGGCCGCGAAGCCTTTGTCGATCGCGTCTGGCAGTGGAAAGGCGTCTACGGCAACGCCATCCTCGACCAGATGAAGCGCCTCGGAGCCTCCGTCGATTGGTCCCGCGAGTACTTCACCATGGACGACCGCCTCTCCCCGGCCGTCAAAGAGGCCTTCGTCCGCCTCTACGAGCAGGGCCTCATCTATCGCGGTGCCTACATCGTCAACTGGGACCCCCAGCTCCAGACCGCCGTCTCCGACCTCGAAGTCGACTCCGAAGAGCGCCCCGGCAAGCTCTTCCACGTCCACTACCCGCGCCCCGACGGCACCCGCGGCATCGTCATCGCCACCACCCGCCCCGAGACCATGCTCGGCGACGTTGCCATCGCCGTCAACCCCGCCGACGACCGCTACCGACACCTCGTCGGCCGGGAAGTCATCGTCCCCCTCACCCTCGACGCCACCGGCTCCGCTCCCCGCCGCATCTCCATCCTCGCCGACGACTGGGCCAAGCCCGAGTTCGGTACCGGAGCCGTCAAAGTGACGCCCGCGCACGACCCCAACGACTTCGCCATCGGCCAGCGCCACAACCTGCCGCAGCTCTCCATCTTCGACGAGACCGCGCGTGTCAGCTGCCCCGGCTCCCCCTACCAGGGCCTCGACCGCTTCGCCGCCCGCCAACGCATCGTCGAAGACCTCGAATCCGGCGGCTTCCTTGAAAAGGTCGAGGAGCACACCCACGCCATCCCGATCTCGCAGCGTACCGGGGCCATCATCGAGCCGCGCCTCTCCATGCAGTGGTTCGTCGCCGTCAACAAAACGCCCGCTTCCGGCGGTAACACCCTCGCCGCCAACGCCGCCAACGCCGTCCGCGACGGACACGTTAAGTTCACCCCCGACCAATACCGCAAAACCTACGAAGACTGGATGAGCAAGATCTACGATTGGTGCATCTCCCGCCAGCTCTGGTGGGGCCACCGCATCCCGGCCTGGCACTGCGCCGCCTGCGCCGGGATCACCGTCGCTCGCGAGACGCCCACCGTCTGCCAACACTGCGCCTCAACAGAAATCACGCAGGAAACCGATGTTCTCGACACCTGGTTCTCCTCCGGCCTCTTGCCCTTCACCGTGTTCGGCTGGCCGGAGCAAACCCCCGACCTCGCCGCCTTCTACCCCACTGCCCTCCTCGTCACCGGCTTCGACATCCTCTTCTTCTGGGTCGCCCGCATGATCATGCTCGGCTGTTACTTCATGCTCGACGTGCCCCTGCCCGACGGCTCCCCACGCACCCTCGCCGACGCCGTCCCTTTCAAAGCCGTCTACATCCACGCCCTCGTCCGCGACGCCGACCGCCAGAAGATGTCCAAGACCAAGGGCAACGTCATCGACCC
>CAXTRY010000015.1:0-40238 GCA_964246805.1 uncultured Acidobacteriaceae bacterium | reverse complement strand
GCCATCCCCTACGACACCAACCCGCCCATGAAGCCCTCCGGCATCCGCATCGGCACGCCGGCGCTGACCACGCGCGGCATGAAGGAAGCAGAGATGTGCCAGGTCGCCAAGTGGATCGTCGACGCCCTTCAACATCGGAGTGACCCAGCCGTCCTCGCCCGCATCCGAGCAGATGTACTCAGCTTGACCGAACAGTTCCCACTTTACAGTTGGCTTCGCGAGGAAGAAAACTAATGGCGATTACGATGTTGGCTTGGCTTGTTGCGATTCCCTTGCTGGGCTTCTGCACTGGTTTGCGCACCATGTTGCCCATGGCCATCGGCTGCTGGTTCGTCTACAAACACAATCTTCCCGTGCCGCACGGCTGGGCCTTCTGGGTCACTTATCCGATCACCCGCATCGTCTTCACCGCGCTCGCGGTTGGAGAGTTGATCGGCGACAAGCTCCCCAACACCCCTAACCGCACCGCTCCCTTTCCTCTCGCCGCCCGCGTCGCATTCGGCGGCCTGGTCGGCGCGCTCGCCGCCACCGGCCTCAAAGGCTCCATCCCCGAAGGCGTTATTCTCGGAGCCCTCGGCGCGGTCCTTGGCGCGTTTATCGGTGTGAACGTCCGCCGCCTTATCGTCCAGCGTACCGGCTGGCCCGACTGGCCCGTTGCCCTCGCTGAAGATGCCTTCGCCATTGTCGCCTCCGTCTACGCCATGGGCATCGTCACCGGCTGATCGCAACCCGTTCTCGCTTTGAATCCGCGCTATTGTAATCCGCAAGACTGATGACCGATAGATTAGGCGCGGATAGATGACATTGCTTTAAACAAGCGCCGGACAAACCGCAAGTTGGTAAACATCTCTTTGTGGCTCGTCGAGCGATACCCGTTGACCGTCGCAGCGCAATAGTGTACACAGGGATGCGGCCCCACTGGGGTCTAAAGGTAGATGCCATGAACCTTCGTTTCCTCATGCGGTTCTCGACCGCCAGATCGGCAAACTCCCTCGGGAAGGCAGCTGCGCTGCGCACCTTCTGCGGGTTTGCAGCGGCTCTTTTGACCCTGATTCCAACGGCCTCATCTCAAACCGTGAACGTCGTACAGACGAATCCGGACCAGACCGAACTTCTCGCTCCGCAGACCCCGCTCACCTTTACACCCGGCAGTGCAACCCAGCTTGCCATCAACGTGGACGATACCGTTCGCTACCAGCAGCTTGAGGGCGTCGGCGGAACCTTCAACGATTCGGACGCTTACCTGGTGATGAACAAACTGACCCCTGTTCAGCGCACGCAACTGATGAACGACCTGTTTAGCACCAATGGTATCCATCTCAGCTTCCTGCGTCAGCCCATGGGCGCGACCGACCTCGCTCTAAGTACTTATACCTACGACGACCTTGCTCCTGGCCAGACCGATCCACAGATGACCCAGTTCTCGATCGACCACGATCAGGCCTACATCATTCCGACCATTAAGGCCGCCCTTGCCGTGAATCCGCAGATTAAGGTACTCGCGCTGCCTTGGTCGCCTCCCGCGTGGATGAAGACGACCGGCACGGTAGATGGCGGCAGCTTCAATCCCGCCAACTTCCCGGCGCTCGCCGCGTACTTTACCAAATTTATCCGCGCCTATGAGGCGAACGGCATTCCGATCAACTACGTCGCAGTGCAGAATGAGCCGCTGTATGAGACCGGCGGCTATCCGTCGATGTTCATGAACGTCGACGATGAGGGCACCTTCATCGCGCAATATCTCGGCCCGCAGTTGCGGCAGGCAAATTTTCGTAATATGGGCTGGAATTTCGCCAGCCAGAACGCCTATGCGACCGATGCGACCCCCGGCATCCTCGGCTACGAGCACAACTGGGACAACCCGAAGTACGCTGAAACCCTCGCCGAGAACCCCGCGGTCCGGCAATACCTCGCGGGCATCTCTTTTCACTGCTACGCTGGTAACTCCGCCGACGCACAGAACGCGGTGCATTACTTGGCGGGTGACGTTCCGATCTTCTTCACCGAATGCACCGGCGGGAGCTATGCTCCCTATTTCGGCCAAAACCTCGCGAACGATACCGAGGGGCAGGTCATCGACGTGCTGCGCAACTGGGGAAAGAGCATCGTCTTCTGGAATCTTGCTCTCGACCAAAACGGCGGTCCCACCGTGCAACACGGCTGTAGCAATTGCCGCGGCGTTGTCACCATCGATGACAGCTCCACCCCGGCCATCGTGACCAAAAATGTCGAGTATTACGTGCTTGGCCACCTCGCCAAGTATGTGCAGACCGGAGCGTACCGCATCGAGTCGAACAGCTTCGGTCATGGCAATGTCGAAGATGTGGCCTTTAAAAACCCCGACGGCACAATCGCCGTTCTGGTCTTCAATGGAGCATCGACGCCAAGCCAATTCTCACTGAACTGGAAAGGAAAGACGGCGAGTTACACGTTGCCCGGCAACGCCGTCGCCACCTTCTCCTGGACCGGATACACCAACACCTTCGACATAACCGCCGGGCCCGACTCGCAGACCGTTCCCCCTGGCGGCTACGCGCTTTATAACTTCTCCGTCAATCATTACGGCAGCGACCAGGCCCCGGTCGGGTTGCAGGTCCACGGCCTGCCCCACGATACTTTCAGCCAGCCGATCAAGCTGGCTCCCAACCAGTTCCTGCTTCCGGTCTTCACCCTGAAAGATGTTCCTAGCGGCTCGTATCCGCTGACTGTCACTGGACGACAGGGCGCGATGACGGCGAGTTCCACCATCGACTTTACCGTGGGTAGCGCGGAGACTCCCTTCCTCGGTGCGCCTGTAGATCTTCCAGGCATCGTCCAGGCGGAGAACTTCGACAATGGTGGCAACTATATCGGCTACTTCAATCTCGATCCGAAGGATTATGGCAACGGTGCCAGTTATCGGCCCGGCACCTCGGTCGGGGTCGAGTACACGGGCGACACCGGTGGCGGGTATGACGTCGGCTACACCAAGGAAGGCCAATACCTTCGCTATACCGTGAATGTTGCCAATTCCGGCCTCTACAACCTGCAACTGCGCATCGCTTCGCCGGGGCCTGGCGGCTACTATCACGTCTCGTTCGACGGCCACAACGCCACGGGAACGCTCTTCGCTCCGGTGACCAACGGCTTCCAGGCGTATGTGACCCAAGTCTCTCCCGCCTTCCAGCTACAGGCCGGGCGGCACATCATGCAGGTCACCCTGGACGGCAATGGACCCACCGCCGGCATGGGCAACTTCAACTGGTTCGCCCTACAGGCACCGGCCCCCAGCGCCTCGTTCACCGGCACACCGCAAGCTATCCCCGGGCAGATCGAAGCCGAGAACTTCGATAAAGGTGGTAAGGCAGTCGCCTATTGGAACGGCGCTACCCAGAACAACGGCGGGGCGAACTACCGTCCAGGCGAGACGGTCTACATCGAAACTTCGAGCGATTCTGGCGGCGGGTACGATGTCGGCAATCCGCTGCCCGGCGATTGGCTCAACTACACGGTGCAGATAGCCGGCGCGCGCGCGTACACCTTGCAGGTCCGGGTGGCGAGCGGCGTGGGTGGCGGCGTTTTCCACTTCAACGTCGACGGCGTCCAGGCTACTCCCGCCATCTCGCTTCCCGAGACGGGTGGGTACCAGACCTGGCAGACTCTCAGCATCCCCAATGTGCAACTGCCGCAAGGTCAACATACCCTGCAACTCGTGATGGACAGCGGTGGCTACTACAACAGCGTTGGGAACATCAACTGGTTCTCCCTCAACTAGCCTCAACGCATCGAGCAAAGGTGGGTGGTGCAACAGCTCTCGCGCCACCCACCCGGCTCGTGAAAGCTCCCTTCTAGCTAATGTGCCGCCAGTGGCATAGAATTAGACATGGTTGTTGGGCCGAGCAAGACTGGCCGGGGACCTGTGAAGTTGTTCTGGAAGTCGCTCTTTTCGATAGCAGTCGCATTCCTTCTCTATGAAGGCATGGTGATCGCGTTTCATCTCTTAAATCTTCCAAGTAACCTCGCCGTCTCGGGCGGTATGTGCCTGCTGCTGTTGCTTGCGGCGGGTGGATTTGTCGTGTTCCGGAATATTTGGAGGCGGATGTGACGCTCTTCGGTGAAGTGATGAACCCCGGCAGCAATCGTAGCGGGGATATGCAACAGCAGTATATGGCGCGACTCTTGAAAATGGGCGCGATCGGGGTCGTAGCGATCATTGCGCTGGTCCTCTTCTTCAACTATGTCGCCGCTATCACGCGTATCGGCGCGGGTTATGTCGGCGTGGAGATCGTCCTCAGCGGCTCGCAGCGCGGCCCGTCCGAGATCCCTATCCGCACTGGATGGGTCTTCTACAGCCCGCTGCGCTCGCAGATCATCGAGTTCCCCACCTTCGTCCAGACCGTCAAGTGGACGCGCGACCTGAATGAAGGCCGTGCGGCTAACGAGGAGATGAGCTTCAACTCGAAGGAAGGCATGGAGATTTACTCCGATGTTTCGCTCTCCTACGCCATCGAGCCGCGCCGCGTTCCCGACTTCTACGTCAAGTACCGGCTGTCCGATCTCGACAGCTTTACCCATGGCATCCTGCGCGATGTCGTGCGTAACTCACTTAACGAGGTCGCCAGCACCTACTCCGTCGAGCAGATCTACGGCGAGCAGAAGGCTGAGTTCCTGGCTAAGGTCCAAGCCTTAATCCAGCAGAAGATGGAGCCGGTCGGCGTCGGTATCCAGCAGTTCGGCTTTATCGGCGCGCCCCGCGTCCCAACGGTGATCGCCACGGCCATTACGGCCAAGGCACAGGCCATCCAGGATGCCGAGCGTGCCCGTAACGAGCTCGCCAAGACCCAGGCTGAAGCCGCCAAGACCGTGGCCGAGGCCGAGGGCGAGGCAAAGGCCGCCGTCACCCGCGCGAACGGCGAGGCAGAAGCGAACAAGATTCGCCAAACCTCGCTGACGCCGCAGCTGCTCGAACTCCGCAAGATAGAGAACCAGAAAGCCCTGATCGACCGTTGGAACGGCCAGCTTCCCACCGTCCAGACCGGCAATGGCGGGCTGCTGATGGAGCTGCCCAGACCTGAAAAATAGTTAGCGGCCCCGCGCAATCGCCGCCTTGACGTTTCCCGCCTCGTCCAACAGGCGGGTAGCCGTCGCTTCGTCGCACCTCAGCGCCGTCATCACAATCCTGCGCCCACGGTCTATCAGTTTTTCATTCGTCAACTGTACGTTTACCATCAGATTGCCGTAGACCGCCCCGCGCCGGATCATGACCCCCGTCGAGATCATATTCAGCACCATCTTCGTGGCGGTGCCCGCCTTCATCCGCGTGCTGCCGGTAATCACTTCGGCCCCCGTATTGGGCGAGATGGCAATCTCCGCCATCCGCGCCACTGGCGACCCCGGCACGCATGATAGCCCAATCGCCATACCGCCCTGCTGTTTCGCATACTCCATCGCCCCGAGCACATAGGGCGTCCGACCGCTTGCGGCGATCCCGATGAGCGTATCTGCTTTGACGAAGCCGCGTTCCGCAAGGTCCGCCGCGCCCTGTTCGGAGGAGTCTTCCGCGCCTTCAATCGACCGCCGCAATGCGCCATCGCCGCCGGCGATGATGCCTTGAAACAGCTCAGGCTCAACCCCGAATGTAGGCGGACACTCGGACGCATCGAGCACCCCCAGGCGTCCGCTCGTTCCCGCGCCGACGTAATAGAGTCGCCCGCCACGCTCAAACCGATCGGCGATTGCATCCACCGTGGAAGCGATCCGGGGCAACTCCAGCACCACGGCGGCGGCTACCTTCGCATCTTCATCGTTGATGAGCCGTAGCATATCGAGTGTGGACAACTCATCGATTCGGCATGTAAGTGGGTTACGAGCTTCCGTTGGCAGAATCGACAGTTTGGACACTGCTTCATCATCGCGGAAGGTATGCTCTTCGAGCAACTGAGCCGCGGGCGCAAGTAGAATAAAGCGTATGAGCACTGTGACACATCCCGCACTTGCGGAGCAGCTACGGCGGGTCACGCACGCCGCGGGTCTAACAATCCAATCGACGACAGCCGGTGCCGACTTCTCCGGCAAACCCACCACCCGCTTTACCCTCGGCCTCCCTTCCGGCAACACCGCGACCCAGGTGCTGGAGCTAAGCGACGTCTTTGACCTTAACGAGCCAAAACTGCTCGCCCAGGTCGAACTCTACCTTGCGGAAACCGCCAAGCGTCTCCACAATCCGCGCCCCGACTGCTTTCTAACCCTGCACGGCCTTCCGCTCAGCTTCGGCCGCTTTCAATGGCCCTTCCACCAGTCCACCTCAGGGGCGGACACGTCGCTCGTCCATGGGGAGGTTCGCCTGGAAACGGGTGGAGAAAATGTTCTACACGCAAAGATCTCCGCTTCCATGACGATCACCTTCCGCGAGGTGGTGGCCGCGCCCGAGCAGCCCTTTGCTGAAGGCTTTATCTATAACGCTATCCGTAAGACCATGGATCAGGGTCAGCTTGAACTCGTCAAGAGCGGCAACCGCCAGCCCGTACCCGTGACCACGCGCTACTACAGCGCCAAGCAGGACAAGTTCATCTTCAACGACACAGCAGAGCCGCAACGTCGAGCCTTCCTTGCTGCGAAGGCCTACTGGTTTTCGGGAGTTCTCGGTGGGTGCGGGCCAGTCTGGTTGCTTGATCCGCGCGACGCGCAGTACCTGAACGTCACGACCGCCGAGCTAGAATCGTCCGTCGAGGCTCTCAAGGCACAAGGCATCATCGTCGGCACAAGCGACCCTGAGTTTGCCGTCGCAACCCACTTGCTTATGGCTCGCAAGCCCCAATATGACAATGAGTTGGCTCAAGCGCTCGCCTTCATCAAGCCAACTTTCAACGAGGATATGCGCGGCGGTCACACAAACATGTAGCTTGCATTCACGGCGAGTTCATGTACACTTGCCAATCATACCCACGCGGTGCTACTGTCCTTCTTGGTCATGGCCGGGTCTCGGCCTTTTTAACATGAGAGGACACAATGAAAAACTCCATCCGCACCACTCTTACCGCACTTGCACTTGCCTCGATGATCGTTATCCCCGCAGTTGCACAAACGAGCAACACCACAGCATCCAGCCAGACCGCACAGGTTCAGGACTGGAACACTCCGCCCGCCGGTACCGAGCAGGCACAGCAAGGCTATCGTGACGGGATCGAGGCCGCCAAACTCGATCGTGCCGCTAAGCGTCCGATCGATGCGAAGGTTTCGCACCTGTACGTCCACCCTCCGGTTAAGGGCGCGGCCAAGGATGACTATCGTTCAAGCTTCACAGCTGGCTACAACGCCGCCGTGCAGCATACTTCAACGCTTTAGTCCTTTTTACCTGTTGTCCGGCATTCAACCCCAAAAGGTCCCGTTCGGGGCCTTTTGTCGTTATACGCAACTGCATTCAGAGAATGAGTCAGAGCCAACCGCCAGAGTTGAAGTATGCTCCGAAAAAAGGAGACATCGATATTGAACGACCTGATCCGTCGACTGGCCGCGCAAAACATTATCCGCGTTTATCTACCTTCTTGCCTCTGTTTCCTGGTCCTGAACGTCACCAATGCAGTCATCCTTAAAATACTTGTGAGTCATGGCTTTGTTCATGGTTCGGGCATTAAGCTGGAAGCTAACCTCGACGAGAAGGCACATTTTTTTCTGGTTCCGTTGAAAGCGATCGTCTTTCTTTTGAGCACCGCCGCGCTCATCGTTCCTATTGTGATCTCCAGCGTGCCTAAAATGATGCGAGCATTCTCGCGGCGAGAGGTAATTCGTACCCTTGGTTCGCTCTTTGTCTGCTTGGCTCTTACAGCGACACTTATACCCACGGCGTTTGGGATGTACTATGCGAAGAGATCCATGGACCCGTTCAATCAAACCACGGATCAACTCTATCGCAGGATTTTAGTTCCCGGAATAGCCTATCTTCTCCACGTTAATGGTTTTTTGTATATCTATTTATTTTGGGGTCTCGTCATCGCCGCGGCGTTGGCCGTCAAATGGTATTTACTGACGGCGGGCATCAGGCTGATGGTCATTCAGGAAATATCGTTTCTAACTTCCGGCATCTTCGCTTCCGCGTTTCAGACACCGGGCTATCCTGAAATTGCTGTGTTTCTTTTAGCTTTGGTCGCCTTGGTGGAGTTCGAGACAGACCGGCGATTTACCTATCGGCACATAGCGGCCTTCGCGTTGGCTTTAATGGCGCATGAGTCTTGCGCCATGATTATATTTTTGCCTCTTGCGTTCTTTGTCTTTGGAAAGCGATCGTGGTTGCCTTATCTGACCTTGCTCGGCGTTTACGCAATCGCTTTATGGACGAATTTTTCCTTCCACTTAGCCGCGCCGTTTCAGATGCAAGCACAGGTGGGAGTGTTGAGCGCGCGCGATTACTTTCAGATGTCCTATCAAGTAGACTTCATCGCTGTCCTATTTGCGTTCAAGGCCTTATGGATGATCGTACCGATAGGCATTTATTATCAATATAAAGATAAGCCGGCCTATGCGTACTTTATTGTTTCAGGTATCTTGCTCGCGATTGCGTCGATGTATATTGCCATAGATTATTCGCGCATCGTCGCATTCGCTACTATTCCCATGCTTCTATGTCTCGTTCAAGCACGAAAGAAGATGTCTTTACGGGTTTTCAACGCGATGATGCTGCTGAACCTCGCGGTTCCTTCCTTTTATGTAGGCGCGAATAGCGGCTTGCTTACATTCAAGGGAGCTTATTACGCGCTATACAAGCACCTTGCCGCGCTACCACTCCCAGGTGTCGATTGAACGCTCCAGATCCGGTTCGCGTAACGCTTAGCAACCAATCTGGTAGCCTATAGCCGTGACTTATCTTTCCGCCGCCATCCCCGAGGTAGCCATCCTCATCCCGTGCTACCACGAGGAAGCGACGATCGGCAAAGTCGTCATGGACTTTCGCACGGCGTTACCCCTGGCAACGGTCTACGTCTACGATAACAATTCGCGCGACCGCACGGTGGAGCTTGCCCGAGCCGCCGGTGCACGCGTCTACAGCGAGCACCTTCAGGGCAAGGGGCATGTCGTGCGCCGGATGTTCTCCGATATCGAGGCAGATGTCTACGTACTGGTCGATGGCGACGATACCTACGACGCTGGTTCCGCCCCGGAGATGGTGCATCATCTCCTGGCGAATCGCCTCGACATGGTCAACGGTACACGCGTCACACAGATCGCCGCCGCTTATCGTCCGGGCCACCAGTTGGGCAACACGGTCCTCAGCGGTCTCGTAAGGCGAATCTTCGGCAGCCGCATTAAGGACCTTCTCTCCGGCTATCGCGTCTTCAGCCGTCGTTTCGTTAAATCGTTCCCGGCTCTCTCCTCCGGCTTTGAAACTGAGACGGAGCTGACCATCCACGCGCTTGAACTCGATATGCCCCTCGGTGAAATTGAGACGTCCTATAAAGATCGTCCCGCGGGCAGCACCTCGAAGCTTCGCACCTATTCCGATGGCATCCGCATTCTCCGCACTATCGTTTTACTGGTAAAAGACGAGCGTCCGCTCATCTTCTTTGCCACAGCCGGACTGGTTCTCTTCCTTGCGGGCGTTGGCCTAAGCATCCCACTCTTGGTTGAGTTCCACCGCACGCACCTGGTACCGCGTTTTCCCACGGCAATTCTCTCAACCGGTCTGGTGTTGCTCTCGTTTCTGTCGCTGGTCTGCGGCCTGGTGCTCGATTCGGTGGCGCGCGGCCGGAAAGAGACTAAACGCATGGCCTATCTTGCCGTGCCTCTGTGCCAGGGTCTTTTTTCAGAGTAGATAAGCGTAGAAATTACTCGATTCGAGCTGTCGCCAACCTTCGGGGGCCTGCGTCGAGGGAGCAAATATCCCGATCAGCGCCTTTACCCCTTGCGTTCGCAAAGCGTTGTAGACGGCGGGCTTGTCGGCCACCTTTTTCCAGAAGGCACCTGGATCGGAGCCATCCGGCACCTCGACCTCCGCCCGTATGGGTGTTCCGGCCAACCGCGCCCAGTAATGATCGACATAACATGCGTCGTCGCCCATGCAGGCCACCGTACTTCCCGGCCCGATGCCCAAATCGTTCAAGCCGATCGACGCGGGGTAAATTTGTTTGCTGTAGGCTCCACGAGGATAACCCGTCACGCTCTCGACCCGGCGGCGTTCCCCCAGATCGCCGATGGCCGTCGCGAGGATCAGACCGGCAAACACCAGCGCCATTCCGGTAGCGATCTGGCCCAGAGCGCTCTCCTGCGGCCGTCGAATCATTGCCAATAGTGGAAGTACGACAAAGAAGAACGCTCCCGTGAGATACCGGTCTTGAAGATCGATGGGGAAGTAAATACCCAGCATCAGCAGCCCCCAGAACAGCACTGGCAACAGGGTGTATTTAGGCGCCGTGCGCGGACGAAGCGCGCAGCCAAGCAGCAGCAGAGCACCCAGCAGGACGAATGCTTCCAGATGCCCCGCTACATAGCGCACCAGCAGCATGGAGGTCCGCTCCAGACGCCGGATGTGTCCCGGCCAGTAGACCACCGGCTTCAACGTGTCCGTCCAGTACGACGGATCGAACCAGAGTGGATAGGTCCCGAGCGGATGCTGAACGTAGGAGTAAACCGGCGGTGAACCGATCAGCAGTTGCTCATGATGTTTGAAGTCCGCCTTGGCCTGCCCCAGATCACCCGAGTGCCACTCGTGCCAGCGTCCGGTCGAGTCGACGAAGAAGCAGTAGTTCAGCCGCGCGGATTCGCCGGTCGTGAAGCGGCCGCGTTGCCTGGAGATGCCCGCGATGTATGGCGCGGCGAGCGCGATGAAGAGCGTTGCCGCCACGAGCACACCGGGTACGATCCGCCTCCGGCGCGGTGCACTGCGAGTCAACCCATAAATGAACAGAGCCGCCAGCAAGATGCCGGACGGTAAAAATGCAAAGGATTTCGTCAAGTAGGCGAATCCGAGGCTTACCCCCAGCAGGAGATAGTAGATAAACCGTCCGCTGCTCTGGAGACGAAGAAGAAACCCAGACGCCAGCAGTAGGAATAGAAGCAGCAGTCCATCCGAGCGCACGGCACCTATCGGCAACTCGCGCTGAAAAGCCGAAAACAGCAAGCCCAATCCAACCAGCAGCAACGCTGGCCGTGAAAACGCGGGCATCGTCTCCATCTCCGATTGGAACAGCTCCCGCACTCGCGTCAGTGATTCGACGAAGAACCACATAGCCCCCGTACACAGCACGAAGATGACGAAGTTCACGTAAAAATACGTTTGCAACTCATTGAAACGCGAAGGATGCGCGACGGCCTGGCCAACCGCCAGCGCGCCCGCATACGCTGGATTCCAGTAGCCGTTCACCACTTCGGCCCACTGGTGCGTGTGGATACGGTCGGCTATGTCCATGAAGGCCACGGCGTCACCATCCAGCTTGTAGTTATCGTATTTCGCATAGCCGAAGCCGCAGAGAATCATCGACAACGCGTAGAACAAGGCCAGTTTGTAGAGAGATGGTGAGCTCATAGCAAGGTCGAGCCAAGTATCTCATGCATGGCCGCAATCAGAGGCAGTAAAGCCGCGCCCATCGACAGGCGCGGCTCCTTGCAGCACGATCGGATCGCTTAGATGTCTTTGACGCCGTCGACAAACGCTTTTAGCTTACGGCTTCGGCTGGGGTGCCGCAGCTTCCGCAAAGCCTTCGCTTCAATCTGGCGAATACGTTCGCGGGTTACCTGGAAGCTCTGCCCAACCTCTTCCAAAGTATGTTCTGAACCGTCCTCCAGCCCAAAACGCATCTTGACGACACGCTCTTCGCGTGGGGTAAGCGTCCGCAGCACCTGCGAGGTGTATTCCTTCAGATTGACCGAGATCACCGCGTCCGAAGGGCTAACCGCCATGCGGTCTTCGATGAAATCGCCGAGGTGCGAATCTTCCTCTTCACCAATCGGGGTTTCAAGCGAGATCGGCTCCTGCGCAATCTTAAGCACCTTACGAACCTTGGCGACAGGAATATCCATGCGTCGCGCGATCTCTTCCGACGAAGCCTCGCGGCCAAGCTCCTGCACAAGCTGCCGCGAAGTGCGGATCAATTTATTGATCGTCTCAATCATGTGCACCGGGATGCGGATTGTCCTGGCCTGGTCGGCGATCGCGCGGGTAATCGCCTGCCGAATCCACCATGTCGCATAGGTCGAGAACTTGTATCCGCGCCGATATTCGAACTTGTCCACCGCCTTCATTAGGCCGATGTTGCCTTCCTGGATCAAGTCGAGGAACTGTAGCCCGCGGTTGGTATACTTTTTCGCGATCGAAACGACGAGGCGCAAATTCGCTTCAATCAGCTCGCGCTTGGCTTTCTCGGCGTCCATATCGCCTTGGATCATCTCGCGCTGGGTGCGTTTTAGGTCGGCGATAGGAATGCCGGCGTCAACCTCTACCCGCTCCAGATCCACACGGCAATTCTTCTGCTGCCGCTTGTACTCCTTACGCAACTCTTCGCTCTTTGAAGCCTCAAACTTTACATCGAGCGCCTTGATTTGCCGTTCAAGCGTCCGCATGGCGTCGACAGTCTTGTTGACCTTGTCGAGCAGCCGCTTCTTCTCGGAGTTCGTGTACTTCAACTCGCGAACGACGCGGTTGACATACACGTGCTCACGGCCTATCAGCCAAAGCGTCTTACGCTGGTCCTTGGTCTTGGCCTTGGCGTCTTTTCCGACGGGATTCTCATGTTTTTCTTCAAGCGCGGTAAGCTTCTTCTGGTGCTTGACGATCACATCGATCCGGCTGACGGTCGCGCGTACACGCGACTGCAAAATCTCCTCGGTCAGTTCCTCTTCATCGAAGGTCACGACCTCCTTGATATTGCGAACGCCGCGGCGGAGGTCTTCACCCAAGCCCACGATCTCGCGAATCACGATCGGCGACCGCGAGATGGCCTTCATCACGCGAATCTGTCCACGCTCGATGCGCTTGGCGATCTCAACCTCACCTTCGCGGGTTAGCAGCGGAACAGTACCCATCTCGCGCAGATACATGCGCACCGGGTCGTTGGTCTTCTCCAGCGTGCCCGGCGAAAGATCGAGCTCGACATCGTCGGACTCTTCGCCCGCTTCCGGCTCGTATTTGTCACGGTCGCTGCCGAACTTCTCACCCGAGAGCACGTCGATGCCCTGGGTGTTAATCGTCGTCATCAGATCGTCGAGATCGTCTGGCGTTGTAATATCGCCGGGGAGCAGGTCGTTGACCTCACCGTAAGTGAGATAGCCCTTCTCTTTACCCGTTTCGATCAGCTTGTCTAAATCTTCTTCGTACTTATCTATATCTTCGGCCACGGCTGTACGTGCTCCTGCGGGAGGGATTTGTTGGATAACCGCCTCGCCAGACGGAACTATCCTGAAGTTGTCACGGGCTCGATGGGAGATTGAAGTGCGGTAAATACCGCAGTGGCAAGCCCAAGGACCTCAGATGGGTCAGGGGCGTTCTAGGCACACGTTCCCAGCGAATCATAGGATAACATATATTTAGACGCGTAAAGCGGCAGAAAGATTCGTTGCCAGTCTGTCCCTACGATCGCGGTGGAGCATCCGAAGGAGGATGCAAGCGGCTTCCCTACCCACACTACGCTCTCCCGAGAGCACAGCCATCACCGAGCCGACACCCGATCCGATACAATTCGCCCGAGCTGCGGGGCTACGCTACGTCACCGACACGCAACCCGGCATCAGGCGTACAAAGTTCCGAACCGGCTTCCGCTACACCATGCCCGATGGGAGCATCTGCCGCGAAAAAGATACGCTTGGCCGCATTAAGTCGCTTGTCATCCCGCCGGCTTGGACCACTGTCTGGATCACGACCCACGCGAATGGCCACCTCCAGGCGACAGGGCGCGACGTGAAAGGACGCAAGCAGAGCCGCTATCACCCGCATTGGCGTGAAGTCCGCGACGAGACTAAATACGAGCGCATGATCCATTTCGCCGACGCGCTACCTTTAATACGCCGGCGCGTCGAGCACGACCTCGTCTTGCACGGCCTGCCGCGCGAGAAGATTCTCGCCACGATCGTCAGCCTCATGGAGGCGACACACATTCGCGTCGGCAACGCCGAGTACGCCCGCGAT
Organism: uncultured Acidobacteriaceae bacterium; assembly: GCA_964246805.1. Lineage (GTDB taxonomy): Bacteria > Acidobacteriota > Terriglobia > Terriglobales > Acidobacteriaceae > Edaphobacter. Next base: position 26,149 of record CAXTRY010000015.1, on the reverse strand, counting down.
AACAAATCGTATGGTTTGACCACGATGCGCAATCGGCACGTCGAGGTACAAGGGTCCAAGATCACCTTCGACTTCCAGGGCAAAAGCCGCGTCCACCATACCATCGATCTTGAAGACCGTCGCCTCGCTCGCATCCTAAAGCGTTGCGCTGAGATTCCAGGATACGAACTCTTCCAATATCTCGATTCCGACGGCACCCGTCATGCCATCGACTCAGCGGACGTAAACGACTACCTGCGCGAGATCACCGGCCAGCACTTAACCGCCAAGGATTTTCGCACCTGGGCCGGCTCGGTGCTTGCCGCCATGATGCTGAAGGAGTTGGAGCCGTTCGACTCCGCCACCCAAGCCAAAAAGAACGTCATACAAGCGATCGCCGGGGTCGCCGAGCGTCTCGGCAACACGCCCTCCGTTTGCCGGAAGTGCTACGTGCATCCCGCGGTGCTGGAAGCCTACATGGCGGATTCCCCGGCTGAGAGCCAAGAGGCGGCCGCGGAGATGGTTGAAGCTCTTGCATCGGTAGAAGCTGCCGACTATAGCAATCACGCACTCCGTCCCGAGGAGACCGCTCTGCTCAAGCTGCTGAAGCATCGGATATTACAACCTCAGGCGTCACCACGTTCCGCCGGGCGGCGTCGAGCGGCGGGAACAAAGTGAATACCGTGCCGTCCGTGTACTTACCACCCGAGTAGAGGAAGCATGTCCGTCGCCGACGAGGGCTTGCTGCGCGGCCGCAACGATCCATCATGCCGCGTGACGAGGTCCCGGGTGACACAAGCCCTAACCGGGCGCAGACGCGCTCCCATAGCTACGCTGCACCGGCGACACACAAACGACCCTGCCCCGTGCACTACTTATGTACCGCCGCGTAGACATCCGTATAGATGAACTGCGACCCGATGACCAGCAGCCAAAGCCAGAGCGCAAACCGCAGCGGCCGCTTCGGTATCCAACGCGCGGCGAACGTACCCGCCAGCACTCCGAAGAATCCGCCGATCACCAGATGCCGCAGCAACGCCGAGCTGCTGCCGTGAAGGAACCCATGCGCGCCGCTGCCGATTAAAGACAGGAGAAAACCAAAGAGGATGTCGGTCCCCACTACTTGGGTGGGCGTCAACTCAGTGAGGCCCAACAGCGCGGCCGAGCCAAGCGCGCCCGCTCCGGCGGAGGAGAAGCCAACCTCCGCCCCCACGGGAAACATCAGGAAGGGCAGCCAATGGCTCTTTTCGCGGCGATCCGTGCCGATGCGTCTCTCAGGCTTGAAGGAGAAGGCGATCTGCCACAGGGCCGTCAAGACCAAAACACCGCCAAGAAGCCCATTCAGCAACAACTGTGGCCCATGGGTGTCGAGATGACGCAAGAGGAGCGAGCCGAGCAGCACTCCCGGCAGCCCGCCCAGCACCATCAATCCCAGTATCCGCCAGGAGACCTGCCGCCGCGCAATCTGCGACGGCACCAGCACCATCTTGACGGCAGTCGAGAACATGAGCCCGGTCGAAACCGCGATCGATGCCGGAACGCCTAAAAACAGAATCAGCAGCGGCGTCGTGATGGTTCCGGCACCGACGCCGGTAAGCGCGATAAAGACCGCGATGATGAAGCCAATCAGGTATTCCATGGAAACGGCTCCGGTGTGCAGGGCGTGAGGAAAGTTAGCGCTTCGCGGCCTCGATATGGATGCCGCACTCAACCTTCTTGCCTGCCCAGCGTCCCGATCGCGGATCGTTCGGGTCGCTCGGCAGCCCCGTACACGGCTCGCAGCCAATGCTGGTGTACCCACGTTCATACAGGGGCAGCAACGGGATGCCGAAACGCTCGCAAAGCTGCCAAACGTCGCGCGTCGACCAATCAGCGAACGGGCTGAGCTTTCGCACGGTCACGCCGGACGGTAGTCTGAAATCGGCGGCCTCTTCAAGTGTGGTCCGGCTGCGCGCCTGCTCCCGGCGAAGGCCGGTCAGCCACACCTTGTATCCGGCGACGGCGGCAAACAGTGGCTCGACCTTCCGCAGGCCGCAGCACCGGTCGGGCGCAATCTGATGCAGTAGGCCGTGCTCGCTCTCCTGGGCGGCAACAGTATGGGCGGGCAGCAGGTTTTCCAGGTTCAACCCCCACTCTGCCGTAATCCGGTCGCGGTAAGCGTAAGTTTCAGCGAAATGGTACCCCGTATCGAGGAAGAGCACTGGAATTGCCGGTCGCAGCTCCCGAACCAGGAAGAGCAGCAGCACATCTTCTGCCTGAAAGCTGCACGTCAGGCAGGCATCCTGCTCGCCTGGAGCTTGCGCCATCTCCCATCGGATCAGATCGCGAACATGGCACAGCTTCGCATCCAGCGGCGTGGCGGCATGTGTCAGGTCAAACATTGGGGTGGAGGTCATTGCCGGGGTGCTCCTTGGAGAATGGTTCGTTCGTAAAGCAACTCTAGCAAGGCATCAATGCTTCCGATGCTGATCCTTTCGCCTTCAATGGTTACGGAGAGATCCTCGTGAACGGTATGGCTGAGGACCAGTACGCCAGCCGCCACGAGGTCCGGTATGCTTAGACCGTCTGTCGCCCGAAGGACAAAGACATCGCGCAGAAAGAGCGCGCGCTCCACCGTATCCATAAACGCCGGAGGTCCCGCAAGCTGAAGGTGCGCCCCCATGTGTCTCCAGCGAGCGATACGGTCGGCGGCCGAAACAGGTGCTCCCACGTCCTCGGATTCTAGGGGGTCGATGGCACGGATCATCCCGGCGGCGCAGGTCGCATTCGTAGCCGGGTCAATCAGCACGAACGAGCCGGTCGCGCGATTAGACGCATACGAGTCCATCGTCAGCGGCTGGAGCGTCTCCACCGTGACCGCGCCAATGCCGTTGAGCGTCAGCGTAGACGCGGAGTGGCGCGTAAGCGTGGCAATATCGAGTTGATGATCGATCGCGATCACCGATGCCGAGACCGAACGGCTTAGATGCTTCAGCAGATACCGGTAATGAAGTGTCAAAGGCTGCTCGTCCATCCACACCAGCGAAGCGTGAAACCGCGTACCGGCGACTGCCGGAGCGTCAACGGCAGCCAGTAGATCGCCTCGACTTATGTCGAGCTCGTCTTCCAGCGTCAATACGACCGATTGCGGCGCACACGCCTCGGTAAGATCGCCGGAGAAGGTCACGATGCGGCCAATGCGGCTCGTGCGGCCGGAGGGGAGTACGGCGACAGAGTCGCCGGGCCGGACCGTACCGGCGGCGATCTGGCCGGCAAAGCCCCGGAACTCCGCCGTGGGTCGCAGCACGCGCTGCACGGCAAAACGGAAGGGCCGGATCGAGGCACTCTCACCGGAAGGCACGCGCTCCAGCAGCTCCAGCAACGAAGGGCCAACGTACCAGGGCATCTGGGTACTGCGATGTACCACGTTTTCGCCCGTAAGCGCGCTCACCGGCACAAAATACAGGCGCTTCGGACGCAACGGACCAAGCTGATCGAGAAACGCCGTAAACTCTGCGCGGATCGCCTCGAAGGCACTCCGGTCATACCCCACGAGGTCCATTTTATTGACCGCGACAACCATATGCGGCACGCCCAGCAGAGCGGTAATGCAGGCATGGCGGCGCGACTGAATCAGCACCCCCTTGCGGGCATCCACCAGTACCACGGCCAGCGATGCTGTCGAAGCGCCGGTAGCCATGTTGCGCGTGTATTGTTCGTGGCCCGGTGTATCCGCGATGATGAACTTCCGCTTCGCCGTCGAAAAGTAGCGATACGCCACATCGATGGTGATCCCCTGCTCGCGCTCGGCCCGCAACCCATCCGTCAGCAGCGCCAGGTCCAGCACTCCCGGGCCGGTCGTCCCTTTACCGGCAATCGATTGCACCTGATCGTCGTAGACGCTTTGCGTGTCGTACAGCAGCCGGCCGATCAGTGTCGATTTCCCGTCATCGACCGACCCGGCCGTCGAAAAACGCAGCAGGTCTTTAGCGCTCTGCTCCGCCAGGTAAGCATCGATGTTGAAGCTATCGGTATGGCGGGCGAACTCCGGCGAGACGGCAACCGGCGGCTGCTCGGCTGTGTGATCGAGCAGCGGGTTGAAATCCGCGATCCGTTCATCCCACACCTCCGGCTCGCGCGCGGGCGCATCGTTGATAGCGTAGAGGTTTCGCATAGGCTAGAAATATCCCTCGCGCTTCTTGATCTCCATGGAGCCTTCCTGGTCGTGGTCGATCGCCCGGTTCGCCCGCTCCGACGACCGAAATCCCAGAATCTCCTCGATAATCTTAGGAATCGTGTCGGCCTCGGATCGGATCGCTCCCGTGCAGGGGCTGCACCCCAGCGACCGTAGCCGCGACTTCACCATCACCGGCTGCTCGCCGCGCCGCGCCACAAACTCCTGCTCGATCGGCAGCAGCGCCTCGCCGCGCAGATACATGGGCCGTTCCCGCGCAAAGTATAGATCGACCACGGGAATTCGCTCCGCGTGGATGTACTCCCACACATCCATCTCCGTCCAGTTCGAAAGCGGAAACACCCTGATTGATTCCCCCGGATGGATACGCGAGTTATAGAGGTTCCACAGCTCGGGACGCTGGTTCTTCGGGTCCCATTGTCCGGCTTTATCGCGGAAGGAATAGATGCGCTCCTTCGCCCTCGACTTCTCTTCGTCGCGCCGCGCCCCGCCAAACGCCGCTGTAAAGCCATGATGCGTCAGCCCATCGAGCAGCGCCTGCGTCTTTAGCAATCCGCAGCAGCGCTTCGTATCGAGCGCGATTGGATTCGTTCCCGCAGCGATGGCCGCCTCATTGCGCCACACCAGTAGCTCCGCGCCCACATCCGTCGCCATCCGATCGCGAAACTCGATCATCTCCCGGAACTTGAACCCGGTATCGATATGCAGCAGTGGAAAGGGAATCGGCGCGGGGTAGAAGGCCTTTTGCGCCAGCCGCAACATCACCGAGGAGTCCTTGCCGACCGAATATAGCATCACCGGCCGCTCGAACTCGCTCGCCACCTCCCGCAGGATGTGGATGCTCTCCGCTTCCAGCAATTCCAGATGCGTCAGGACTGTGGAGGGCATAAGCATTCCTGTATATGAATAACGAATAGCGCAAAAATGGGTAAAGGGAGTGGAAAGCTAGTTTGAAGAGGGCAACGCCTGCTCGACATCGCGCGGACAACAACGGAGCTGGATTCGGAAACGCATATTTCCCGTTTAGAGTAGCAAAGCCCCCTGTCGGATACAAAAATCTCTTTCAACGCCGTTTGATCCCTTCCAGAGTGCTACTGTGGGGCATCTACTATGCCGCTCGTAATCCGGAACGGCTCTCTACTGCGTTCCACGCAATTCGCAGGTCTCGCTAGTTTGCTGTTGCTGTCGGGTTGCGGTGCGACGGCAACACGCACGGCGATCACGCCGGCAACTGTAACAATTCCCTTGGCGGTCGATTCCGTTACGCCCGTCAAAGTATTGGCTGGCAGCGGCCCGGCGGCACTCACCCTCACGGGTACCGGCTTTACACACGCTACGTCCGTGCAGATAGGCGGCTTCCCCACGCAAGCGGTCTTTCTCAGCAGCACACAGCTCGCGCTCACGGTATCGGAGTCGCAAACGGCCACCGGAGCCATCCTGGATATTGTTGCGGTCGATGGGCAGACAGTGAGCGCGTCCTCTGCACCGGTGACGCTCGAAGTCGATAACCCTACGCCGCGGATTGCCCTGCTTACGCCAGCCAGTCTTCCCTTGTCCGCCGTGCCTGGCACTATCATCCTACAGGGAAGCGGCTTTCTGCCATCCACGACGATCGAGGTGAATGGTTCCGCCCGCTCTTCCGGCTTCCTCGGCAGTACGCAGATCAGCCTCATGCTGAATGCATCCGACACCGCAATCGGAGGTACGCTCTCATTGACGGCGACGAACCCCTCTCCCGCGGGAGGCCAGTCGGGGCCAATCACTCTCGCGGTCGATAACCCGGCACCTGGCCCGCTCACGCTTAGCCCTTCCTCCGTTCTCGCTTACAGCCATGTGCAGACGCCGATCCTGATCAGCGGAACCAACTTTCTTCCCGACTCCATTGTGCTGGTGAACGGAGTACCGCGCGAAACGCAATACAGAAGCGCGACTCAAGTCGAATTTGAATTGACTGTGGCCGACCAGGCGGCAACCGGTGCGCTTCCCATCGCCGTCCTCAATCGTTCTCCCGGTGGTGGCAACTCGGCGACCTCGACGTTGACATTGACCGATGTCGTATATGCCTCGACACTGCCGGGCGTCGTCAGCGACTCCGTACTCACCCCCGGCGCGCAGGTGACGGGAGCAGATGCGGCAGCATCGCTTCAAGAGGTGCTCAATCGTGGCGGCATCCATCTTGTCATCGATGGCCGGTTCACGCTCTTTGCATCTCTCATCCTTTACAGCAATGATGAGGTAGAGGTCCTTCCCGGCGCGGGCCTCATCATGGCGTCGGACTCAAATTGCGAGATGTTTCTCAACGGTCACCCCAATGCGCCGGACACGCCCAGCGGCACCGGTGGTTTCCTCGTTTCCAACCAGATCGATCACAATATCTCCATCGTCAATCAAGGGATACTCAATTTCAATAGCACGGGCGGCGCGGTCACCGGGGCGGACTCCCTCGGCGGCAATAACGCGCTCGTCCAGCACAAATCCAATCCGGCAACAGGCAAGCAGGTTAACGGCCTTCGCTTTGTAGGGGTCAATGGGCTGAGCCTCGTGCCGGGAGAAATGTACGACTCGGGCACGTTCACCATGACTTTCGCGAACGATTCGAATGTTGACATCGGTGCGGGTAACATCCACCATCCCATGCCCTTGGTGCAGGGTAAGAATACGGACGGTCTGCACTTCTTCGGACCTGATACCGTTGTCCACATCCACGATCTTGATATTGCCAGCGGTGACGACGCGATCGGCTTGAATGCGGATGATATTCAAGAGCCGCAAACTTACAACTTCGAGGGAACGGCTTACCAGGGTGTCCTCCACGGACCGATCACCAAAGTCAATGTGGAGCATGTGCGTCTTCATAATTCTCTTGCTGGCATTCGCCTGCTTTCCCTTACCGAGCTGATCGATCAGATCACCGTGTCCGATGTAACCGGCACGACATTGGGTCCAGGCTTTGTGGCTACGAAGTTCTTCGCTTCCGGCGGCCTCGGCCACTTTGGCACCGTAAGCGTCGACGGATATGACGTGATGAGCTTGAACGATCCAGCCACGCGGCTGTGGAATCCCATCCGCGCGGCCTTCGAGCTGGATGGCAACTGGAAGAGCTTTTCTGCGTCGAACCTTCGCTATGCCCATCCCGCCTCCTCAGTTCCGCTGCTCCGCTACGGGTCGGGCAAGATGCAAAGCATGACAGTCGAAGATCTGTCGCTTGACGATCAAACGGGTTCGATCGTCTCGGAGGTCTTCCAGATCGGTGGCCGTATCGAGCAGCTGACGGCGACCGGCACGCGGGCCGCCGTGCCGACTGGCTGGCCCGGGAGCATCTTTAGCGGAACGCAGCCGCCCGAGCAGCTTATAGTGAACGGTTACAGTGGTCCATCCGCGCTTCTGGCACTCAATTGGAGTGACACCGCGCGCACCGGTGATGCCTTTCCATTTGCGAACGGCAACGGTGTGAGCTACGCGCTTCGAACCGCCTTCGATGAAGGCAGGGCGGGAGAATCGCTGATTGGCACGTTGCCCGCTATGGGTGCCGGCACATGGCTACAGCCTTCGGGTGCTCCACCAATGTTTGTAGCAGGAGGCATCGATGTACCCGATGTCGATGCCGCGGATGCAACCGTGATCGACACCGGTCTGGTTGATGGCACTGTAAATTACACCTTTGCCGCCTTTGAAGATGGCTGGAGCGAGCTTGCCCTGCGCTACTCCGATCGCAATCACTACATCGCTGTCGTCTTGAGGACCGATCATTTGGAGGTATACGACATCACCGATGGGGTAGCAATCGGCATCGGGCATACCCTGTGGCCGCCGCCCTTGAACTCGCCTCTAAGCGTCACGCTGCTTGGCAACAACATTACGCTCAGCGATGAGGTCGATCCCCCCTTGACGGCGACTCTTCCTTCCAACACGGCGAACACATTGTCTACCGAGCATGGCTTTATCCACTTCGGTGGCGGCTATAGTCCCATGATCCTATCCGGGATGACCGCAACGCCCTAGCCCTTTTCGACGACAGAGCCACTAAAACGCCGTGAAAACTGCCCGCCTACGGTGCGGAGCACATCCCGAATGCCGAATAGCGGCCAGGCGATCCCCGCCGTTATCACTCCAGCCCCGATCGCCACGGCGATCTGCCAGCCTAGATAGAACCGCGCCGTCCGCTGCAGCAGCAGCAATGCCAGCACGAGCGCCGGAACACAGATGCCCACCAGACGCCGGAGAAACGTCAGTTCCAGCGGCTCGACCTTCGCGAACAGCTTGATATTCAGCCGCATGATGAAGATCATCTGGAAGATCTCCGTGCCAAGCCACGTCCACAGAAAGCCTGTCACTCCAAGGACTGGCACCACGGCCAGCGAAATGCCGGTCATGGCGATGTAGCTGAAGAACATGATCTTTGCCAGTTCTTCATGCGTATTGGTCGAGAACTGAAACTGGAACTTGTGCTCTTTCAGGCTAATTACCATCGAGATCGCGGCCGACAGCATATAAGGATAAGGCGAAAACAGCTCCGCCTTCTTATGCATCCAGACCGTGATCAGCACCGGCGAGAGCATCAGCACACCGGTATTCACGAGCGGGATCAGGAAGAAGATGAACCGCTCCGAGTAGTCGTAGAGCAGCAGCAAGCCCGGCCAATCGCTCCTGCCGAAAAGCGTCGTGATCTCCGCGCCCATGGACTGTGTGAACATCGCCAGAATCTGGCGGCACATGGAAAACACCAGGCGCATGACGGTGAAGCCCGCCACCGCGATCGGCCCAAGAAACCAGTTGATGATCAGGATGGGTGCCTGATACGTGAGGAAGCTGGTGATGGTGATCAGTCCGAAGTAGCCGCTCGGCTTGAGGATGGCCGCCACGGCACTGCGGTCCCAGTACCGCAGATGGGGGAAGAGCCCCGGCGCGGTCCGGCGAATGTCGACCAGCACGGCGGCCATGGCCACGAGCATCGTCACCACCTGTACGCCCGCGAGCACCGGGAACGGCAACCGAAACGCCACGCACAGCAGCACGCTCGCGCTGGTCAGCAGCGTTTGGAAATTGTTCCAGTGCGATCCGCGGTGCGCCCGCTCCACGCCCATGAAGAGGCCGGTCACATAGCCGAAGAGGATGCTCAGCAGCACCTGGCAGGCAAGCAGATAAACGGTCAACTGCGTGGGCAGGCGGCCGATGTCCTGCTTCAGGTAATGGTCGAGGGGCAGTGCAAAAGCCACCAGACACAACACGGAGGCGGCACCCAGAATCCCCAGCAGCAGGCGGAGCGCGGTCGATTGCCGCACCTCATAGCCTTCCAGATCGCCGGAGCTGTAGCGCACGGCGAGGTCCTGGTTCATGTACGTCTGTACGCCAAAGTTCAGCATGGCCAGCGCCGACACCGCGCCCGAAAGCGCCACCCACCGCCCAAACCCGGCGGTCGAATACCGTGCGATAAAGATCGGCGGCATGATGACCTGCTGGATCACCATCAGCATTCGCCCGGTGAACATGGCGCCCAGGTTCTTGAGAATGCGGGTGAAGCCGGCCATCGGTACCGAGTCTCGCAGAGAGGGTGAGATTGATCGTTATGCTTCGAAAAAACGAGGGCGTCTTCGTGATTCTATCGCGTACATGGTCGAACTTCGGTCAATGCTGCCGCACGGCCCGATCGATCCGCATCTTTTCCGTCGTCAGTTGGGCCAGCATAGTATGATCGCCGCGCCGGTCGGCTTCGGAGAGCAGAGCGCGAAGCTCCCGCTGGCGACGTTCGAGCTGCTGCCCTTCAAGCGTGTGCAGAGCGTCGGCAACCTGGGCCGTAGTCGTTTCATGGCTCGTCTCGTCCGTCTGGAGCAGGACGCGCGCGAGTACACCGCGGCTCTCGTCGTCGGGCGCGGCCTCCAGCGGGTTAGTTGCGGGGATTCCGTGCGCCAGCGCCTCCAGCAACTCGCCCGTCGGTAGACCCTCGATCCAATCCGGGTGCTCCATCAGTTCGCTCGCGGCCAACTCCCGTGCCGGGTCGCCCGATGGCAACACAAGCGCTCGCAACAGCACACGCTCGGTCTCAGTCGCCGGCTCGGCGGATTGTGCCCGTACGCTCTCCTTGCGCTGCGCCGCCGCTTGCTTCAGCTCCTCGCGCATCACGGCCGAATCGATCCCCAGCTTCTGCGCCGCGTCCGCCGCGAATTCGTTCCGATGCAGCCGGTTGGGCATCCGCCGGATGTGCGGCAGCAGGAAGTTCATTGCCTTCACCTTCGCCTCCGGCGTCCGCGTCCCGAACTGCGTCCTTGCCCGCTCAATCAGGTAATCCGAGTGCCGCTGCGCCCCACGCAACGCCGCCATGTACGCCTGCACTCCTTGTTCGCGGATATACCGGTCGGGGTCCAGACCGCCCTCAAGCGCGACCACTTTGACGCTGAATTCCTCTTCCGTCAGCAGCGCGATAGACTTTTCCGCCGCCGCCGCGCCCGCCGTATCCGGGTCGAAGTTCACGATCACCTGCTTGGTGAAACGCCCCAACAATCGCGCCTGTAGCTCGGTAAACGCCGTCCCGGAGGTGGCCATCACGTTCCGTATGCCAGCTATGTAGACCGAGATGCAGTCCATCTGCCCCTCCACCAGCAGCGCGAAATCAAGCGTCCGCATCTCGGCCTTCGCTTTATCCAGATTGAAGAGCACATGCCCCTTCGAGTACAGCGGCGTCTCCGGCGAGTTCATATACTTCGGCCCGGACTTCTCATCCGAATCGAGCGCCCGCGCCGTAAAGGCGATTACCTTGCCCTGCTCATTGGCGATCGGAAACGTGACCCGCTTGCGAAACCGTGCATACATCGGCCCACCCGAGCCATCCGCCTGCTCCTTCGACGAGAACAGCCCGCTCGCCCGCAGCACCTCTTCGGCGAAGCGCCCCCGCAGCCGGTCGCGCATATCGTTGAAGTCATCCGGCGCATACCCAATGCGGAACTTCGTCACCGCGTCCGGCGAGACGCCCCGCCCCGTCAGATACTCCCGTGCACGGGCCGCCTCGGGCGATTTCAGCTGTGCCTCGAAATACTGCGTCGCCGCTTCATGGATGTCGATCAGTTGCCCGCGCAGCCCAGCCTCTCGCGCCTCCGCCGGAGAGCTAAACTCTCGCTTGGGCATCGGCACGCCTGTCTTGCCCGCCACCGCCCGCACCGCCTCGGGAAAGCTCACATTTTCGAGCTTCATCACAAAAGTGAAGACGTCACCCTTCTCATGACAGCCGAAGCAGTAGAAGAACCCCCGCGCGGCGTTCACCGAAAACGATCCGCTCTTCTCTTTGTGAAAGGGGCACAAGCCCGTATAGTTCTGCGCGCCGGTTTTCTTCAGCCGCACGTACTCGCCGATCACCTTAACGATGTCTACCTGCGCCTTCAGCGTCTCTACAAAGTCATCCGCCATCTGTCTCAGTTTAGTCGAGCAGACAGAAATGCCCGCCATGGAGAGGCGGGCATTCCATCCAGCATGAAACGCGGGCTAGTAGACGGTCCGCACCAAAGGCTCGCGATTCCAGATACGGCCCGTGGCGGCTGTCTGAAGGAAGGCCTCATCGCCACCGCCGACCAGCACCCCGGCATCCGGCACGACCCCGGCCGCGTTCAGCAGAGCCTGCGACCCGGCCGAAGCACCGATCACCTTCAGGTGAGCATAGGCATCGTGCACCCATGAGACCGCCGCCGCCTCCTTCGAAAGCATCTGGCCGCCCGTATCCGACAGCAGAACGTACACGGCATCGAAAAGCACCGAAGGGCCACCGGCAAGCTGGAAATCCGCTTCCATCGTCTTACCGTCGGAGGTCATCGCGCCGCCAACCTTGGGCGCGACGATCTTCAACTGCGCTCCTTGTTTGCCCACCGCCGTCTCCAGAGCCAGCACAGCCGCGGCGTCTGTTCCATCCGCGATCAAGCACCCTATCACCTTGGTCGCGAGGCTCACCTTTGCCTGCTTCTGGATGCTTAGAGCCGTGGATGGAGCGATGTCCGTTCTCACCGCGACAGTTGTAGGCGACTTGTGGATCGGGGCTTTCATCCCGAGCCCTTCAGCGACGCGCTGAGCGATCGTCATGTCGACATTCGCCAGCTGGCTTAGCATTCGCTCCCGCACCGCCTTCGTGTCCACCTTACTCAACTCGAAGGTAAAGGACGCGATAATGTGGTTCTGCTCCGACTCCGTCTGCGAGTTGAAGAACATCAGCGCCTGACTAAAATGGTCGGCAAACGACTCCGAGCGGATGCGTAGCTTATCGCCGCTCTCATGCGCTGGATAGGACGCTAAACCATTTTTTGAATCGGCGCGCGGCGTGTCGGCTTCGAGCGAACTGGGTGAATACGAGACGCGGCCCTTTTGCGGGAACATCTGCATATGGCCGTCGCGCTGCATGTTCATCACCGGGCAGCGCGGCGCATTGACAGGAATCTGCCCGTAGTTCGGTCCACCCAGCCGGGTAAGCTGCGTGTCGATGTAAGACAGGTTCCGGCCTTGCAGCAAAGGATCGTTCGTGAAATCGATTCCCGGCACGACGTCGCGCGTACAGAAAGCCACCTGCTCGGTCTCGGCGAAGTAGTTGTCCACGTTGCGATTCAGCACCATCTTCCCGATGACGCGGATTGGTAACAACTCTTCTGGAATCAACTTTGTAGCATCCAGCACATCGAAGTCGAACTTCTCCGCGAACGCCTCGTCGAAGAGCTGCATCCCGAGCTCCCACTCGGGAAAATTGCCCTGATCGATAGCATTCCACAGATCGCGACGGTGAAAGTCCGGGTCGGCACCTGAGATCTTCAAGGCCTCGTCCCAGAGGAGCGACTGCAAGCCCAGCTTCGGCTTCCAGTGGAACTTGACATAGGTCGACTCATTCGCTTCATTGATCAGCCGAAAGGTATGGACGCCGAAGCCTTCCATGGTGCGGAACGAACGAGGCAGCGCCCGGTCCGACATGATCCACATCAGCATATGAGTGCTCTCGGGCATCAGCGAGGCAAAGTCCCAGAACGTGTCGTGGGCTGTCTGCGCCTGAGGAAATCCACGGTCCGGCTCCTGCTTGGCGGCATGGATCAGGTCCGGGAACTTGATCGCATCCTGAATAAAGAAGACTGGAATATTGTTACCGACCAGATCCCAGTTACCTTCGGGCGTGTAGAACTTGACGGCGAAACCACGCACATCGCGCGCCACGTCGCTGGAACCGGCATTGCCCGCCACGGTCGAGAAGCGCGTAAACACCGGAGTCTTTTCGCCCACCCGGTTGAAGATTCCCGCCTTCGAGATACCCGCGAGCGAATCCGTCAGTTCAAAGTAACCCTTAGCCCCGAAGCCGCGGGCATGAATGACACGCTCCGGAATGCGCTCATGGTCGAAATGCTGTGTCTTTTCAATCAGCAGATGGTCTTCGAGAAGCACCGGTCCGCGATGTCCAATCTTCAGGGAGTTCTCATCGTCGGAGGTGATGACGCCATGTTGATTCGTCATCGGCGGATGGCTTCCACCCGCTTGCTGGTGCAACTCGCCACCATTACCAGTGGTGAATACATGCACGTGTTCCTGCTCTGCCTGCTTATTCGGGTTGGATTCCATTGCCATCTTGTTCCTCTTCTATAAAGGTGTGATCTTGGGTTATATAGCCGCCTTGTACGCCGTAAGCCTACGCGGATATGGATTTCGCTAATTGGTCGGATGCGCGGTTGACGATTGGTGTCTCTTCGCCACCTCGCATTTTCATTCACCGATAGGACGGCACGGTAAGACGGTGGTAAGCTTCGCCCATGCCCTTTCATCGTGTGCAACTGTCAGGATTGCTGCTGCTTTGTCTTTACGCGTCCGTGCCTTCCATGCGCGGCCAGTCACCGGACCGAACCGAGCAACTGCTCCAGCACCTCGCCGATGCGCCTGGGCCTCCCGGAGCCGAAGAGCCCGTCCGCGCCCTGATGGCCGCCGAGATGAAGCCGCTCGCTACCGCTCCTCTCCGCTACGACGGCATGGGCGCGCTCATTGCCCAGCAAGGCGGCACCGGTCCGCGCATCATGATCGACGCCCACATGGACGAGCTCGGCGGCATGGTGCGGCGCATCACTCCGAACGGCTTTCTGACCATGCAGATGCTTGGCGGCTGGCTCGATCAGGCGCTCGTCGACCAGCGCTGGATCGTCATCGGCTCGAAAGGCCCCATCCACGCGGTCACCGGTATCCGTGACATCCACGTCATCACTCCCAATGAGCGTACCGCCGTGCAGCCGCGCGAACAGGTCTTCCTCGATGTAGGCGCGAAGACCGCCGCCGAGGCCGCCGCGCTGGGCCTCTCGCCCGGCGACCCAGTCGTCCCTGATTCGCCGTTCATCGCCCTTAATGGCACGGGCAACTACCTCGCCAAAGCATGGGACGACCGTGTCGGCTGCGCGGTGCTGGTCGAAGCCATGCGCCGTACCGCCAAGCTCCCCCACGCCAACCAGCTCTTTTTTGTCGCCACGACACAGGAGGAGGTCGGACTGCGCGGAGCCCGCACCGCCGCCCAGACCGTCAAGCCCGAGATCGGCATCGCCATTGAAGGCGGCATCGCGGGTGACACCTACGGCGGCCATCCCGAGGAGACGCAGGCCAGATCAGGCGGCGGCCCCGGTCTGTTCCTTTACGACTCCAGCACGATCGCCAATCGCAAGATGGTCGCCTTCACCAAGCAAACTGCTGCGGCTGACAACATTCCTCTTCAACTCGATCTGGTTCAGGGCTACGGCGACGACTCCGCCGAGATTCAAACAACCAACGGCGGTACACCCACCGTCAACCTGATTGCGCCGATTCGCTACACGCACGCTCACAACGGTATCCTGAACCGCCGCGATTTCGACCAGCTGGTCGATCTCGTGGTTGCCATGCTGACCCGCATGGACGCGAAGACGGTCCAAGATCTTCGCGACTTTACGCCCCAGCCTTAGGGCAGTCATTGGTAAGAATGAGGCCCATGCAGCCCTGTAAAAGTTACGGGTCGCCAAAACTTACCGGACGGAAAGGTGTTCCTATAAAGGACCGTGGCTATGCCGCAATTCGGGCTGGCCGCTCCCATTCGGACGCGAATGGAGGCAAACTCTTGATGAGGAGCATCCCATGAAATCACTTCCTTTTCTTCGTAAACTCGTTGTCGCCGCGGCGGTCGCATTGGTGCCGGCCGCTTCCTTTGCCGGTGTCTTTATCTCGGTCGGGTTTGCGCCCCCCGTGCTGCCCGTTTATACGCAACCTCTCTGTCCGGGTGACGGCTATCTCTGGACGCCCGGCTATTGGGGGTACGGCGATGCGGGCTACTACTGGATTCCCGGCGTATGGGTGCGGCCGCCGCAGGTTGGGCTGCTCTGGACACCCGGATATTGGGGTTGGAATGGCGGCGCTTACGCCTTCAACGCCGGTTATTGGGGGCCGCACGTCGGCTTTTATGGAGGGATCAATTATGGCTTCGGTTTCGGCGGCGTGGGTTTTATCGGGGGACGTTGGGACGGCGGACACTTTGCCTACAATACGGCGGTTAACAACGTAAACCGCACCGTCATCCACAACACCTATGTGCAGAACACGACCATCAACAACACGGTGGTAAACAATCACACCAGCTTCAATGGCGGGACGAACGGCATCCAGGCACGGCCTTCCGCGCAGGATGCGCAGTTCCAGCATGAGCAGCACATTCAGCCGACCACCGCGCAGCAGCAGCACTTTCAGTCGGCGGCGCTCGATCGCGGCAATCTTGCAAGCGCCAACGGCGGTCACCCGCAAATGGCCGCTGCCCAAACCGTGGGCGCATACCATAACGTCGCGCAGCAGCATGCGGCTTCGCAACCCATTACCCCCGCCGACCGTACAGCCAACCAGCAGCAACGCATCGGCAACGGGTTGAAGTCCGGGCAGCTTAATGCGAATGAGACGCACAACCTTGAAGGCCGCGAGGCCAGCATCAACCATCAGGCTGCGGCGGATCGCACCGCCAATGGCGGCCGGCTCAACCAGCAGCAGCGGCAGCAAATCAATCAGCGCCAAAATAACGTCAGCCGCTCCATTAACCAGGACAAGCACAACGCCGCCGTGCAGCCCCGCGCCGAGGGGCACCCTGAGGGACATCCGCGAGAGAAGTAATCACGCTCAACCGGAGAGCAGCGGCGGCCGCCCTTCTCAGGGGTGGCCGCCGTTTGTCTTTGCCGCTTAGTATCGAGCTATGCTGCTCAACGATCCACTGGACCGGCTCGTCGTCGTCCTGGTCCGTGCCCGCAACCCGAACAACATCGGTGCCGTGGCTCGCGCCATGCACGACTTCGGTTTTCGCCACCTGCGTCTGGTAAACGACTACCCCATCCCCTACGCGAATGCGCGATCGGCGGTCGACGCCTCGACTGTACTTGAAGAGGCCCGGGAGTATGCCACCCTTGCCGAAGCCGTGGCGGACTGCGCCATGGTTGCCGGAACGACCGCCGTCGGCGAACGGGCGTTGAAGCATACACTGCATACCCTTCCGGCGGCGGCATCGCTGCTGCGCGCGGAGCTTGCCTGCCAAGATCGCCGAGTCGCGCTCCTCTTCGGCTCCGAGAAGACGGGCCTGTCGAACGAAGAGTTGAGCCACTGCGACTGGCTTCTCACCATCCCCATGCAAGCCGCGGAGGGGCGTCATCTTTCCATGAATCTTGGTCAGGCAGCCGCGATCTGCCTGTTCGAGCTGGTCCGCGATGCGACAGCCGCCGAACCCGCGAAAACGAGCGACAGTCTCGCCAATACGGGCGATCTGGAACGTCTGAGCGCGCTGCTTTTTGCGGTGCTCGACCGAGCCGGCTACCGCAAGCATCATCCCGCCAACAGCGACATGGCCCAGCTTCGAAGGCTCGTCCATCGCATGGGCGTCGATCGCCAGGACGCCATGGTGTGGATGGGCATCTTTCGGCAACTCCTCTGGAAGCTCGACGCTTCGGAGTGAAAACCGTCTAAACGTCAGTTCATCCAGCTGCGATCGTTTGGGTTTTTCTTCAGGTCGTCCGGATCGATATAGCGGCCGTCTTTGTCGAAGCGTACCGTGCGCCCCTGCTTACCCATGTAGACCTCGAACTTGCGCGCTGCGCGGCGGCGTTTCCAGCGAAAGTAGCTGTTGCGGATGCTGAAGTACTGTTCACTCATCCCGAACGCCAACCCCTTGCGCGGGGCGAACCGCACATAGAAAAAGCCGCAGAAGGCACCCGCAAGCTGAAGCAGCGCGCCAAAGGCGTTGCCGCCCTTCAGCAAAATGGCGACCGCGATCAAAATGTAGATGGCCACCATATACTTCGCCCTGATCCGCAGGACGAACCAGAGCAGGAACTCCTGATCGCCGAAACGCATGGCGATCGCAATCAGCAAACCGAAGATCCCAGCCCACGCGCCCGTGGCAAATGCCGCCGGATTCAGCGCGAAGACGTGGGTAAACGTAATGGCCGACGCCAGCAGCGCGCCACCGATCACGGAGGTAAAGTAAAGCTCCAGCAGCCATCGCGGGCCAAAGCTGCCCTCCAGCAGAGAACCCGTAAACCACAGCGTCAGCATTCCAAAGAGAATGTCAAGCAGACCGGGGTTGAGAAAGCTATATGTAACGAGCTGCCACAGCTCACCCCGAACAACCGCGAGCGGTTCCAGCAACAAGTGCGCGAGCAGAAACTCCGAAGCGCCCCGCGAAACCCAATGCAGCAGCAGTAATCCGAAGAAAACGGCCACGTTGGCCAGGATCAGCTTGCGGACCATCCCGGCGAACGGCGGAAAGGTCATCGTAATGGGGCTGGAGCGGGCCATGGCTGCATCTCCCATTTCACCACAGTTAGGGCTTCACCGGACGGTGCGCCTTGTCTTACGGCTTCGATGCCGTGGGAGCTGTCGCGCCCGTTCCCGGCACGGGACGCTGACTGGACCGTATCGGTATGGGGTACACGGCCATGCTGCGGTGCCCGGCGGCATCCACGGACCGCACGCCGAAGATCGTATTGTCCTTCGACAGGTGCAGCGTCATCGTGGTCGCGGTCCCGGCGGAGACGGAGTCCGTCCAGTCGGCGGCCTCGGTATCGCGCCAAACTACCTCGTAACTCGCTCCCGGCGGCATCCCGCGCGGCGCGTTCCATCGTAGCGTGGTGTCATTGTCAAGGTTCGCCGTCACGACACCCACATCCAGCGGAATACCCGGCGCGGAGGCGAACGCAGCCAGCACCGCCGCGTTCAACCGGGCAACATTCGCCACATAGTTGAAGTCGTCATATTCAATAAGATCGCCGAACCGGACACCGTTTTCGACGCGCGGATTTTGATGCTGATGATTGAAGTTCTCCTGCCACTCCGTAAAGCGCACAGCGGTATAGCCTTCCAGGTTGAAGCTCGTGTGGTCGCCGCCGCGCAAAAAGCGGTCGCGCCGGAAGATCAGCATGGGATGGAAGGCCGGCACGAGGCGAATCGCGTTGCTATGCGGCCTTCCCGGCAGCGCCACCGCACCTTGGTCCGTGGGGCGGAAGTAGGTGCGGGACACATCGGCAATCGCCCGCGCCAGCTCGCGAGATGGCGAGTCGTTCTCCGCGCCGATCGTCTGGATCGCTCGCAGCTGTTCGAGCGTCGCGGGTCCGGGGACGCCTTCTGAAAAGACCCGGACCGCCGTCTTGTCCTGTCCTGTCGCGCCCGGGGTCGTGTCACCGCCGACGATATCGTTATTCAGCACGGCCTCCAGCTGCCAACCCTCGGCCTTCGCGAGTTTTGCCAGATGCCGGCTGCCGTTCAGGCCCTGCTCCTCGCCCGCTACGGCGACGAAGACGATCGTCGACGGAAACTTCAGCTTCGAGAGCACCCGCGCGCACTCGATCGAAACCGCCACGCCGGTCGCGTCGTCGTTGGCGCCGGGAGCGGGGGTGCGCGCGTCGGCATTGTCGGAGTTGCGCGAGTCGTAGTGCCCGGTCACCAGGACGCGGCGTGCCGCCTGTGCCGGGTCCGTGCCCTTCATTACCGCATAAATGTTCTGGATACGTGTATCGTGTACGATCCATGTGCCGGCCGTACCGGGTTCGATAAAGTCGTCGCGCTTTACATCGAGGCAGTTCCCGCAGCCGGCCGAGATGCGCTCGAACTCGCCGAAAATCCAGTCGGCGGCGGCGCCCGCGCCCGTGCCCGGCGGCAGATCCTTCTCGGTGCTCGACAACGTGCTCCGGTTGCCGTAGGTCACCAGCTTCGCCACCGTCGCATGGACCGCATCGGGCGAAACCTGCGCGATCGCCGCCGCGATCACCGGATCGGCAACTGCCGGCCTGATCTGCGTCGAGGATGGCTGAAGCTGCGCCTTTCCATAGGGAGACAACAGGAGACAGGCGAACGCTGGCAGAACGAGACGGCAACGGGAGCTCATGATGATCTTCTCCAAGGGCGAACGGATGTTTCGACAAGAGGGCAAGAGCCGTCAGTGTATCGCAAGGCACTGCTAGGCATAGGTGAGCGCGGTGCCCTATGATGCGAATGGGCGCGGACCCGTGGAGGTAAGAAGATGGCGATCGTTTGCCCAGAGTGCGACAATCCAATCGTGGTGGATGCCGAGGAACTGGAAGAAGGCGAGACGGTCCAGTGTGATGAGTGCGGCGCGGATCTGGAAGTCATCTCGCTCGATCCTTTGGAACTGAGCGCCGTGGACGACTCCGGCTATGTCGAAGAAGAGGATGTACGGCGCGACGATGAGGATGAAGAGTAGCGCTCATCGTATACTTGGGCGCATGAACTCCCTGATCGCTTCCGGTGTCCGGTTCTCTGCTTTTATGTTTCTAGGCGTACTCCCTTTGACGGTCGGTGCCGGCACGGCATTGGCGCCATCCGCGCTCGCCCAGCGCGGTCCGGCGCAACGAATTGTTCAAGGTAAAGTGACCGACAAGGGCGATGCGGGAATCAGCGGAGCCGTCGTCTACTTAAAAGATGACCACAGCTTGGCGGTAAAAAGTTTCATCTCCGAGACGGATGGCGGGTATCGTTTCGGTCAGCTTTCAGACGGCACCGATTATGAATTGTGGGCTGAAAGTAACGGAAAGAAGAGTTCGACGAAGACGATTAGTTCGTTCGATACCAAGAAGTCGTTTCAAATCAATTTGAAGATTGATACCTCGAAGTGAGAATGATCGCCTCATGTGGAATCCCATCTACTGCTTACTTAGGTAACTGTAACTTTCGTATCTTTACTGAAGATTCTTTGAAAAAAAACTCGGAGAATCTGCAATCTGCATCATACTCAACACAGGTAAGCTCACTTCACCAAAAGCTCATGGAGTCTCCAATGCAAAAGATCAGTACCCCAATTCGGAACAGCGCAACATCGTCTGCGTTGCCAAAACTGGCGGCGGCGTTCGGCATGCTGCTATGTGCAACCGCGGCCTCGGCTCAGGACTACTCGGCCTTCACCGGCGCGAACGGTCTGAACGCAACCGGTATCACCACCACCGACGGCTCGACAATCTCCTTTCCGCTCGTTCGCCAGGATCAGACAGCTCTGACCATCAAGCTGAACGGTGTAGCGGCTCAGCCGGCTGCTCCCGAGGCAGTCGCGAACGGCTACGTCAACATACGCCAGAACAAAAACTACTCGAACACCTACTTTGTCACCGCCGCGTTTCCGGCTCTGCCAAGCGAGCTTGTCACGCTTGAATCCGCGCTTGAGCTGATCGGTTTGCCGATTACGGCTGTCGCAAATCAGACCGCCGGCACCAATAAGGACATCTTCACGGTCCACGTGGAAGGAACGATCACGGAACCGGCGACCATCCTCGCGGGCGGTATTGCCACGGCTCTTGCGACGATCGCCAGCCCGCAGCTGAACATCAGCATCAACTCCCCCGGCGTCATTTATCCAACCATTCCGGCTCGCTTCCAGAAGATCACCAACGAGGCTGTCTCCGAGCTGATCGACTTCAACGCGGTTGTATTCTCGATTCCGCGCAACGATCCCACGCCTATCACCCTGGGCTCCGTCGTCGCCGATCCTTCCGTGGGCGTTGGCCAAACCGTAGTGATCTCCGGCAACGGCACCAGCTTGCTGAGCGCGGAACTTGCTCTGAAGCCTGCTGAAGTCCAGCCAGTGCTCGCTATCTTGATCGGTGGCGGTTTTACGGTCTCCTCCGCCGGCGATTACTTCAAGGATGATTCTGTTCGCTTGACGTTTGTCCATGCGGTTGCTGCCGCGACCGATGTCAATACGTTCCAGGCACAGGCTGAGCAGTTGGGCTTCGCCATCTTGAAGACAGTCAAGAAGTAACCTAACATTCCTTTAAAACGAACAGGCTTAAAGCCTGTTCGTTTTGTTTAAAGCATTCATTACACGCATTCTGAACTGGACGCTATCGGCTACTGCGTGGTGCCGGTGCTGAAGATCTGCTCGGCGTGTTGCCCCAGTACACGATAAACGCCGAATTGGCGGCTGGTCTGTCCGCGCATCTCGAACAGCAGGCTGGCGCGGTTGGACGCTTCAACATCGACCGCGTCGACGAGTCGCATCCGTGCCGTGCGATCGAGATGCGCCGCATCCGTAAGCGAGCGCATGGCTACCGCCGGTTCACCTTGGGCATCGCGCTGGGCCACGATGGTCACGTAGCGGAGGTCAGCGCCGGTGCCCGTAGTATGAGCTTGATAGACGAAAGTGGGCGCGTCCCCATAGCTCAATAGATAGCCGTTCAGCTTTTCCTCGAGCAGATCGCTTTGACCAACCCGCACTGGAGCCAAGCCACGCCGCTTACTATCGGGCCTGTGCGCCGAGACCGATTGCGGCTTGGCGGCGACGGTCGCGGCGGGGACGCCATAGGCGGCAAGTTGCGCCTGAGCGATCGCCTGCATCTTGCCGAGCACGGCGGCGCGTTCGGCATCGTCCTCCCAGGCGCGGGTGAAGTCGTGCACCGGCCGATTGGCCGCGTCGGAGATGGCTATCATCTGCTGGGTATTCACGGGCAGCCCGGAGAGCTTCGGCAGGTCGGTTTCGGTCATCGCGCGGGTAGGCTTGCCCCGATGTAAGTTGGGCCTGTCGGGATCGTCGTTCAACGAGCCGGCCGCGCCCGTGACACTCGCCTCGGTCTTCTCTTTAGCCGCCTTCCTGGCGTCTTCCGCGCTGTGCCGCTTCAGGGTGGGCCGATCCGGGTCGTCGGCTGCCGGAGCGCTTGCGGCTGAGCCGTTGGTGGCGGTCGTATCCGATGCCGCATCCGTCCGCCGCTTCATCGTGGGGCGGTCGGGGTCGTCTGCGGCCGCGGGCGTCTTGGCGTTCGTGTCCGCCGTCGCGGAAGGAGGATCGTCTGTGTTGCGCCGCTTCATGGTGGGTCTGTCGGGATCGGCACTGGCGTCCTTCGTGTCCGCTGCTTTGGCGTCATCCGGTTTAGCGTCGCTTGGTTTGGCCGGATCGGATGGGGCTGGAGACGCCGCTGAATCGCCGGTTTTACCGCCGAAGCGCGGCTTGCCCGCATCGCTGCCGGAGCTTTCCACCTTGGCCAGCTGCGTGCTTGGCTTACGCGCGATCGGCTTCTTCGGGATAGGGAGCGACTTGAAGCTGCCATAACCGAACCAGCCATCGTCGTAAGCCTCCGCCGCCGTAGCCGCCTGCAGGTGCCGCGCGTAAACCAGTTCTACCGTACCCTTCGGAACCCCGGCTTGTTCGAGTTCATAGATGTTCCCACTCTGGAGCGCGAGCGGAACGGGCCGCGCCAGGTAAAGGCCCGCGTCTTCAAGGTGCCGGTCGATAAAAAGCGTGATGGGAATGACACGGCTGGCGGCGGGTTTCGCCAGGTCGCCCGTCCATTCGTAAACACTCACGGCGCGGACTACCGTCTCCGGCTTGGCTACCTTGTGCGTCTGTGCCAAGCCGTCGGCCGTCGGCGCAACCGTTCCCAGCAGCAGTCCAACTCTGTAAATCATCCTCATGGTGACGATTAGACGCTTTCGGCGAGCAGTTGTGCCAATCCGGTCGGTTGTCGCGGGCGGCCTGGCTTCCGCTTCGGTAGTATCGCCATGTGGACCCTCTGCCGCTTCTTGAGATCACCAAACTCGCGATCCACTTCGGCGAACAGGCGGCCGTGCACGACCTTTCACTGACGATCGCGCCGGGCGAGACGCTGGGTCTGGTGGGTGAATCGGGCTCGGGTAAATCGGCGACGTCGCTGGCCCTGTTGCGTCTGTTGCCCTCGGCGGCTCGCATAACCGGCAGCATCCGCTTTGCCGGGCGGGAGCTGCTCTCATTGCCTATGGCGCAGATGCGGCGGTATCGCGGTCGCGAGATCGCCATGATCTTTCAGGAGCCGATGACGGCGTTGAACCCCACGATGCGGGTAGGGGAACAGATTGCCGAAGCGCTCCGGGCCCATGAGCCGACGCTGCGCCGGAACGAGGTGCGGGCGCGGGTGCTCGCCGCAATGCATGAAGTGGCGTTACCTGAACCAGCCCGGCGCATCGACGACTACCCGCATCAGTTCTCGGGCGGACAGCGGCAGCGATTGCTCATCGCCATGGCGCTGATTCACCGTCCCAGGCTGCTGATCGCGGACGAGCCGACGACCGCGCTGGACGTAACGGTGCAGGCGCAGGTGCTTGCGTTGCTGAAGGAACTGCGGCGAACTCACAATCTGGCCATGCTCTTCATCTCGCATGACTTGGCTGTGGTCGCCCAGGTGGCGGACCGGATTGCGGTGCTGCAACGGGGGCGACTGGTGGAGGTCGCACCGGCGGCGGAGCTCTTCACCAATCCGCGGCACCCCTACACGCGCCGTTTGCTGGCCTCCGTGCCGACGATGCGGACCGATCGTACCCAGCCGTTGGCATCGCTTGCGGTCCCGGAGCTTCCCTAGTGTCCGTTGCGAGCATAGACTTGAAGTTTCCGCCGTGTGGCGGATTCGGCCCATGCGCGCGCTCATCCTTTCGGACATCCACGGCAACCTCGAAGCACTGACCGCGGTGCTCCACGCAGCCGCCGGACAGTACGACGAGCTTTGGAATCTGGGCGATGTGGTGGGCTACGGCGGTAGTCCGAACGAGGTGCTTGCCCTGCTGCGGCCGATTGCAACCGTAAACGTCCGGGGCAATCATGATCGTGTCTGCTGTGGGCTGACCTCGTCGAACGGCTTCAACCCGGTGGCACGGACGGCCGCGCTTTGGACCCGGCAGGAGCTTACACCGGACAACTTGGCATGGCTTCGGTCGGTCGCGCAAGGGCCATTGCACCCGGAGCTGGGTGGCGTGACCTGCGCCCATGGCTCGCCGCTCGACGAGGACCATTACATCCAGAACATGCGCGATGCCTGGGCACCGCTGCAGCAGATGACGACGGCGCTGACCTTCTTCGGACATACGCATGTGCAGGGCGGCTTTGCGCAGATGGCGCATAACTGGCACGAATTGCGGCCGCATCCGGCGAACGGCAGCCGCGGATCGGGTGCGCGCAACGAAGCCGTTGCGGGGACGCTGGTGCTGGTTCCGTCGATGCGCTACCTCATCAATCCGGGCTCGGTGGGGCAGCCGCGGGATTGTGACTGGCGGGCGGCGTTCGCGATCTACGACTCGGAGGCGGCGACGATCGCGTTCCATCGCATCCCTTACGACCTTACCGGGGCGCAGGGGCGCATCCTGATGGGCGGGCTGCCGGAGCGATTGGCGGCGCGGCTGCGCGAAGGACGTTAGCCGCCACTGTTGATGCGGCTACGTTTAGCCGAAAGAACACTGTATGCAGCGTTCGCATTCACTTGAGATTGCGCTCTCGGGCGATGCCCTCAAGTTCATCCGCCGGAAGGTCTCGACGGGGCAGTTCGCCTCCGCGTCGGCGGTTATACAGGAGGCGCTCGCGCTGTTGCAGGCGCAGGATGGCGACTTCGAGGAGTGGCTGCGGGAGGAGGGCAAACCCGTTGCCGCGTACTTCAAGCCGCAGCCGTCGCGCGCCGTGCCCGCCAATTCGGTAGAACGATACCTGGAGGAACAACGCCGGTTGCGC
The DNA here is from genome assembly GCA_964246805.1 of uncultured Acidobacteriaceae bacterium. GTDB lineage: Bacteria > Acidobacteriota > Terriglobia > Terriglobales > Acidobacteriaceae > Edaphobacter. The sequence goes on along the minus strand of CAXTRY010000015.1, from coordinate 1,043 downwards.
GCAAAGACGGGCTGAAGAAGTGTTCCGCGCTGCTATCATCGGGTCCAGAGAGTAGGAGCCATATGCCAGATCTTCACAGCCTCAACATCACCCTCTCAGAAGACGCTCTTCGATTCATGCAGGATGCGGTAGCGACGGGTGAGTTCGCCTCCGCGTCGGCTGTGCTTCAGAGCGGACTGGATGTTCTGCAAAGCGAGTTGAAGGATCGTCGGCGAGGGGAACGCGAGATTGTCGTCCCTGCGTATTATCGCTTGAAGGCGAATCCCTCGTCCGCTCTTTCGATAGAGCAAGTAGAGGCTGGTTTACAGGACAGACGGAATGAGCGCGCTCGACAGCGTCTGCAAGCCGATGTCTTATGAGGTCGTCTTTTCGCCTGAGGCGCTCGCGCATCTACCAGCTTTAGAAGCTTACCTGGCCGAGCGTTTCTACCCCGCCAACGCGCACCGATATATTCAGAGGATTATCGAGGCGTGCCCGCGCTTGGGGAGAGTTCCTCAACTTGGTACAAGCGCGACGATCCGGCGCCGGATTTGCGAATCAGAGGATCTGAAAGCCGCGTAGCGATCTACTTCACCATATCTGAAAGCAAGGTAATGATCGTGAGCGTTCTTTACGGAGGCAAGACCTTCGGCAGTTCCTTATAAGGTACTAGACGGCGGCGGCTTGTTCTTCCAGGGCAAGGCTTAGGTCTTCCCACTCGGTGAGAAGACTGGCGCGAGTGTCGCGGAGGGTGTTGAGCTCGGCGGCGGTACGTTGGGCTTCAGCGGCGGTGGTGAAGTGGCCGAGGTTAGCTTCGGCGGCTTCGATCTGGGACTCGACCATAGGAAGGCCGGTTTCGACCTGGGCGAGGCGCTCTTCGAGCTGCTTGAGCTTGATGGGGTTGAGGCGCTTGGCGGACGGCTTCGGAGTGGGCGCGGCGGGGATTGCGACCGGGGCGGGTGGCGTAACCGAAGGGACGAAGGAGGCGGCAACCTTCGCCGGGCCACCCTGTTTGCGCCAGAGGTAGTCCTCGTAGTTGCCGGGGTAGACGTGGACGCGGCGGT
>CAXTRY010000014.1:18897-43013 GCA_964246805.1 uncultured Acidobacteriaceae bacterium | reverse complement strand
CCCGACCGCCTGATTACAAATCAGGAGCTCTACCAGCTGAGCTACGCCAGCCCGACTGCGCATACAACTCTTTCCTGGTTCAAAGGCAAAAGCCGCAAACGCCGCGCGGAGATCGCCGCAAGATCAAGTTATCATAGCAACGCGAGCCGAGCCAAGTGTTCGCCCATGGCTCGAATGTAGCCGTCTGCTTGCCGGCACTTCTTGGTAAGACCTGCTGCTGCATCGCCGACAAAAGGAAGTTTGCAAACGGTAGGCAAAAGAAGGCGGCAGAACCATGCACGGCAGCATGAGGCGGCGCTTGGTCCGGCGGCAACCTCAGACCACCCGACAGGCGGTACCGATCAGCTATCCTGACGCAGATGGTCCACCGAATCACTTGCGGTCGCTTATGAGCAATTTAAGGGTATACGGGCTCAGCCTTGCGGGTGTGCTTGTGGCGGCGGTCGTTTTCGCTGGATGGCTCTGGCTGAAGACGCCGCCCGGAGCGGTGCGCCTGTTGCCGGAGTGCGACGCCATCGTCTATGTCAATGTAAAGCCGCTCCGGGCCGCGACGCACTTCGATCTCGCCCCTGTAGCGCGCGTCCCTGAGTATCAGGGGTTTGTCGACGCGACGGGAATCGTGCCGGAGCGCGATCTGGACGCAGTGGCGCTGGCGATGCATCGGATGGACGATCCTCGCGGCCCGAATGGCGCGGTAGCCTATTCGGAGGTATTTGAAGGGCGCTTTGACAGGTTACGGCTTGTGCGCTACCTGACCGTCCTTGCCGCTGCACGGGAATCCTACAAAGGACAAACGATCTTTACCGTTCCAGTAGGAGATACGAGCGGGCGGCGATTGCGCGTGGCCGTGCTTGACGGTGGGCTTGTGGTTGCCAGCAACGCCCCAGCCACGGAGCAGATCCACGCCATGCTGGACCGTAGCCGGTCCGGTCCTTCCCTGCTGACGCGCTACAAGGAAGTGCCCTGGCTGGCACCGGCATGGGGGATCGGCCGTCTCGGCCTGCCGCTAGCCGAAGACGGCTTCATCTCCGTCGGCGGATTGCGGCTGCCTCTGCGCGAAGACGCGGAGTTTGTGGCGAGTTTGCGATACTCGGGCGCGGTGAAGCTGCGCGTGGAAGAGTTTTCACCCACGGCTCTCGATGCCGAACGAACGGCGCGGGAGCTTACCTCTTTGCTGACGCTGCTGCGTGCTGTCGTCGAGAACCAGCAAGGAACTCAAGCAGAACCTGTCCGTGAAGTCCTAGATTCAGCTCACCTTGCCGTGGAGAGTCATCGTGTTGTTTTGACAGGATCAATCCCCCTTGAGGCATTGCGTCCGCTTGCTGCCTCGTCCAACTCACAAGCGACTCCCGCACCGCGTTAACTCCCTGGCGCATCCTATATCCTGAAATCGGAGACTTGCCATGAACTCACGCCCGTTTTTCGCTGCTCTTCCCTTCCTGCTCATGCTGCCGGTCGCGCATGGACAGAGCACACCGACGATCACCGGCCAGGCCGCCTTTACGGACTACACGCAGGAGCATCCCGGTGTGCGGCGCAAGATTACTGTCGCCGATCTGCCGGAACCGAAGGAGGACGAGTCGGTCGATAATGGACCGACGGTCTCCCCGCGTCCCGATGGAGCCATGCCGATTGCACCCGCGGGCTTTAAGGTTGAGATGTACGCGCAGGGATTCACCGAGCCGCGCCTCATGAGGACGGCCCCCAACGGCGATATTTTTTTAGCCGATTCGCATGGCGACAAGATCATGGTTCTGCGCGGGGTAGGGCCAGATGGAAAAGCCCAAACTGTATCGACGTTTGCATCGGGTTTGGACCTGCCATTCGGGATTCAGTTCTATCCTTCCGGACCGAATCCGAAGTGGATCTATGTGGGGAACACAAAGACGGTTGTTCGCCTGCCTTATAAGGTGGGAGATCTGACGGCGACAGGCTCTCCGGAGACGATCGTGGCGCAACTGCCCGGCTTTGCCCAGTTGCGCGGGGGCGGCCATTGGACGCGCGACGTAGTCTTCACGCCGGACGGTAAGCACATGCTGGTATCCGTAGGTTCGGCGTCCAATGTGGACGACACAGATACGCATCCGAACGAGTTTCACCGCGCGGATGTGCTGGAATATACGCCCGAGGGTAAGTTCGAAAAGGTTTATGCGTCGGGCATTCGCAATTGTGTCGGCGAAGCGATCAATCCGACGACCGGCCAGCTCTGGTGCTCGACAAACGAGCGTGACCGGCTTGGCGACAATCTGGTTCCCGACTACATCACCAGCGTGAAGGAAGACGGTTTCTACGGCTGGCCCTGGTGGTACATGGGCGGGCATCAGGACCCACGTCATGTAGGCAAGCATCCAGAGTTGAAAGATAAAGTCATTACGCCGGATGTTATTCTTCAGCCTCATTTCGCATCGCTTGAGCTCGCTTTTTATACTGGCAAACAATTCCCAGCTGAGTACAGCGGCGATGGCTTTGCGGCCGAGCATGGCAGCTGGAACAAGGCAAAGCGCGCCGGTTACGAAGTAATTCGCATACCCATGAAGAACGGCCGTGCAACCGGTGAGTACGAAGATTTTTTGACTGGCTTTGTGACGCCGGATGGGAAGGTATGGGGCAGGCCCGTGGGCGTGACCGTCGGCAAGGATGGGTCGCTGTTCGTGGCGGACGATGGATCCAAGATCATCTGGCATGTGAGCTACACGGGTACGGCAACGGCCAGGGCGGAATGAACTAGTAAGATCGTCTGATGTACAAAGCCTTGCCCCTGCCGGCAAGGCTCTTGTTGGCGCATAAAGTGGCTTCAGCTTAGCTTCATATAGATTTCAGGGTCAGTTAAGTAGTGTCTGCGATGCTCTCCTCAAGCGTGATTACGCTTGAGGAGAGGGCGATGAAAACTTGTTTGCGGATGGTGCTGACTACAGGTGTTCTACTTACGGTGTCCCTGCCGGGACAGGAGAAGAAAATTGAACGCTCGGCGCTGCCCCCGGCGGTCGAGAAGACCGTGCAGAAGCAATCGCAAGGTGCAACCATCAAGGGCTTTGCCACTGAGCGAGAGCATGGCGTCAAAGTGTATGAGGCTGAAATGATTGTGAACGGTCACACTAAGGATATCCAGATCGCGCTGGACGGAACACTCAACGAGATCGAGGAAGAGGTCTCACTGGACTCTCTTTCGACGGCCGTGCGTGGTGCGCTGATGGACAAAGCCGGAACGGCGAAGATTGTCAAAGTGGAATCGCTAACAAAGCAAGGGACGCTAGTAGCCTATGAGGCGGCGACGCTAAAGGGAATGAGAAAGGGTGAGATTCAGGTCGGACCGGACGGCCGAAAACTGACTCACGGGCAGTAATCCTGATCGAGGATGCCTCATCTTGTGGAGGGATGAGGCATTACTCAGGTCAGTCCGCACGTGAAGAGAGCAACGCGGTCTAACCGTTTGGTCCAGCGGCATGGAAGCCCGCGAGAGTGGTGCGAAGATATTTATGCGGGTTGACTGCCGTATTGCGAATGCGCACCTCGTAGTGAAGATGCGAGCCTGTCGTGCGCCCACTGTGCCCAACGTACCCGATCACCTGGCCGCGAGTGACCGTTTGCCCGGCCATCACCGCGAAGCCCGACATATGACCGAAGAGCGTCTCTACGCCATGACCATGGTCGATGATGACCTCGCGGCCGTAGCCGTTGACCATCTCGGCGGAGCGAACGACGCCATCCGCCGTAGCGATGATGGGGGTGCCGTTCGGCGCGCCGATATCGACTCCCTTGTGAAACTCCCCTTCGCCATGGCCGAGAACAGGATCTTCCCGTTGACCGAAGCCTGAAGTAACCGGGCCGATCACGGGCCATATGGAAGGGCCGCCCGTTCCGGCGTCGAGAACGTCCAAATCGCCAAGGCCAAAGCTGCGATGCCCAAACGAGGGCGAGACGCTTCCGCTCTCGTTGCCGCCGGTTCCCACCAATGCGGAGTTTCGCAAAGCATAGAAAGCATCGACGGATTTGAAGTAGCTCTCGTCGGTAAGGCCTGAAGCGGTATCGGCGGAACTCGTAGCCGGCAGGGAGAGGCCTTTCGGTGTGACCGCCTTGACACGGCTCATGGGCAGCGCCAGTTTGCTTGCGGTTAGACCGTATAAAGCGGAGACCTCCGTCGCCAGTGAACCTAAAGAGGCTGCCTGTACGTCCTTCTCATGCTCCTTCTTCTCGAGAGACGCGTAGTCTTTCCGCAAGGAATCATGGTCACGTCGAAGATCGTTGAAGCGGGCCGTCTTGATCAGCATTCGGGAGTACGATCCGGCCAATCCGACGATACTGAACAAACCCACCGCAGCTACTGCTAGAAAGAGATAAGCGTAATAGAGCGGGACTTGTTTCTTCTGAAGAGTACCGTCCGTACCGCGCGTGACAAAGAGGATGTAGTGTCGTTTTTTAAAGCTCAATGGAGGGGCCTTGTACCTGCGGTTAGTTGCGGACGGCTGCCGAGCAAAGTGTGTACCGGGTCCGATCAAATGACGGAGTGCAAATGCCATTCGGGAATCGTAATCTTCGGACCATCATTAGGAATATCTTAACAAAGGAGGGTACTTCGGTGCAACGTGAGGCACTGCCTAACACATCCTCGCGAAGGCCGCGGGGATGAGAGAACAAAAACTCATTGAGCGCATCCGGCGAGAGAGTGGGAGGTCGCGTGGCCGAATAGTGGCTCTGGGGATAGGTGACGACTGCGCGATCTTGCGTCCAGGCGCGGGGAGTGAAATCGTCGTTACGACCGACTTTTCTCTGGAAGGACGGCATTTTCGCCGGGAGTGGCACTCCGCGGAGTCGGCGGGCCATCGATGCCTGGCGCGAGGGTTAAGCGATGTAGCCGCGATGGGTGCGAAGCCGATGGCGGCGTTTTTATCATTGGCACTGCCGAAAGGAACACGCGATGCATGGACACGGGGATTTTTCGCCGGCTTGCGAGCCTTGGCGGAGCGCTATGCCGTGCCACTGGCCGGCGGCGACACGGCACAGGCTCCAGGAGAGTTCGTCCTGGCGGATATCGTGCTTGTTGGAAGTACGCCGAAGGGTACGGCTCTGCGGCGAAGCGGAGCAAGCATTGGAGACAAGCTCTACGTAACGGGATCGCTTGGTGGGGCGGCGGCAGAGTTGGACCGGATGCGAGCAGGCACCACACGGCGCATTAAGGCAGGGGCGCGTGAAGAACACCCACAGATGTTTCCCGAGCCGAGAATCGTAGTCGGCCAACGACTGCGGCAGAGAGGCTGGGCGACAGCTTGCATCGATCTAAGCGATGGATTGTCGACCGATTTGGAGCACCTGTGCCGGGAGTCAGGCGTAGGAGCGGAGATCGTTGCGGATAAGCTACCCGTTGAGCGGAGAGCAACTTTGGAGCAGGCCCTGCACGGCGGTGAGGATTATGAGCTGCTCTTTACGGCTTCGGCTAGGACTAGTATTCCGAAGAAAATTGCAGGCGTACAAGTGGTGGAAATCGGAAGGATCACGGCGGAGCATGTAGTGTCGGTAGAGGAGTCCGGCCGCAAGAAGAGGATGAAGGCTCGGGGATGGGAACACTTCCGGAGCTAGGTCGACGCATGGGACTCTGCGAGAATGCAGAGATGCACGAAGCTACCAGGGTAATCCGATCGACCTTAAGCCCGCCCGTTCCGGGCGAGGCACTGCATCCAGGGCCCGTCTTTGCCACGACTTACCATACGCCCGGCGATCCGGCGGACGCGCCCTATAGCTATGCCCGATCGCATAACCCGGTGTGGACGGCGCTCGAAGCAGCCATCTCCGGCATGGAGTCGAATGGAGTGCTGAGGGCCAAGACGCGCGTCTTCGGTTCAGGCATGGCAGCCATTGCTGCGGTCTTCGGCGCGGTGTTGCGTCCAGGTGACGTGGCGGTACTTCCTTCGAACGCGTATTTTACGGCGCGGGTGCTGATGCAGCGCTACTTCGTCGAGATGGGGATCACGCTGCGCATGGCTCCGACGGCCGGTGGTGCTCAGGGTGACTTGCTGGAAGGCGCACGGCTGCTGTGGCTTGAGTCGCCCAGCAACCCAACCATGGAGATATGCGATATTCGTGCACTATCCGAGCGAGCGCATCGGGCCGGAGCGCTTGTAGCGGTCGACAACACGACCGCTACGCCTCTGGGCCAGCGCCCACTTGAACTGGGAGCGGATTTTTCCGTGGCGTCCGATGCGAAGCTGATGACAGGCCATAGCGATCTGCTGGTGGGTCATGTATCGGTACACGACCCGGAACTGCTGGCGAAGATCGATAGCTGGCGCACGCTTACCGGGGGAGTTTTAGGACCGATGGAGGCCTGGTTGACGCTGCGTTCGATAGCGACGCTCCCGCTGCGACTGGAGCGCTCCTGCGCCAATGCGCAGATCGTGGCGGAGTTCCTTTCGGGGCGCAAGGGAGTAGAGGAGGTGCTCTATCCGGGCCTCGCAACGCATCCGGGCCATGAGATCGCGGCGACGCAGATGCGTTACTTTGGACCGGCGCTGGGTTTTCGGCTGCGGGACAAGGCGGCGGCGGAGCGTTTTCTCGCCGCCGCGCAGCTGGTGACCGAGGCGACGAGCTTTGGAGGTATCTCGACTACAGCCGAGCGGCGGGCGAAATGGGGCGGCGACGACGTGCCTCCAGGATTTATCCGCATGAGCGCGGGTTGCGAGGCGGTTGAGGACTTGCTCAAGGATTTGGATCAAGCGCTTGAGGCTACGGGGTAATGGGATTTCAGCGGAGTTGGACGGCAAAGATACTCGCGCGACCGCCGATGATTGCCCCGGCACGGCAGTTCACCTACCCGATGCAGATCGCCGGCGAGGAGGACGCCTTGGCGCGCGGTGCACTGCGGTTGTCCGTCAAGCCGGCGGAGGGTGGGAGTTTTCTGGCGACGTGCGCGCTTGGGTTTACCAGCCCGTCGATGCCCACCGGCGTGTACGGGTCACCAAATCCTGACGAGTTATGCGCCGCGGCGGGCGGTTACGCCTACATTGTAGACACGCTTGCGCCGGGGACGTGCACACTTGTGGGACTGAAGCCGGTTGTCTCGGTGATCGAGAGTGAAGCGAACGGGCTGCTTCTGTTCGTCGGCTTCCATGCTATCCACGCCTGGGGACGCGAGGGACCAGCATGGCAGACGGCGCGGCTTAGCTGGGAAGGTATCAGCGTCATCGAGCTAACCCTAACCGAACTGGTGGGCTTCGGTTGGAATTTGAAGACAGACCGCGAGATGGAATTTCGCGTGGATCTGCAAACGGGAAGCCATACCGGCGGTGCGTTTCAGACGGACTCTTCTGCACTGGGAGCGTAGAAGCTGAGGGCGACGTCGCCCTGCTTCCTGGAACGAGTCTGGACGAGCGAACCATACCGCAGGGCGAGAGGTGCCTTGCTGGAGTGTTCGGCAACTATGAGGACGTTCGGCGCAAGGGCTATGCGGGCGCGGGCGCTCCCGAGAAAGCTCAGGGTGGCTTCGTACTCAGTCGCGGCCTCGTACGGCGGATCGAGGAAGACGATATCGAGCGGAGCCGCCAGCTTATCGATCCTTGTAAGTAGCGCGCCGGTCCCCCGATCTTCAAGCGTATAGCCGCGCTTTATGCCGAGCGAGGTGAGATTAGTCCGCAAAGCGGCAAGGGCCGGCGCGGCATTCTCTGTAAACCAGACGTGCTCCGCGCCTCGGCTCAGGGCTTCAATCCCCACGGCACCCGTACCCGCGTAGAGATCGGCGAAGCGGCAGCCGGGCAGGTGCGGCGCGAGAATGTTAAAGAGCATTTCGCGGAGCCGATCGCTCGTAGGGCGAGTACCCGTGCCTTTCGGGGAGGCGAGAAGACGGGAGCGAAAGGAACCGGCGATGACGCGCACAGCCTTATCCTAATCGCCGGGCGCGCGGGCGCATACAATAGAAAAATGCGCGGATGGTCCTTCGGAATCGGTCGAGTGCTTGGCGTGGAGTTGCGCATTCACATCTTCTTTCTGCTGCTATTGGTACTGTGCGCGATGTATGGCTCCGAGGTAGACGGCAGCACCGCGCGCGGAGTAGGGATGTGGCTGGTGCTGCTCTTTGCCGTCGCGGTGCGTGAGATTGCGCGAGCGCTGGCGGCGGCGTGGTGGAGCTTGCCTCTGCGCGGCGTGATGCTGCTGCCCACCGGCGGCCTGATGACCTTCGCACCCGACGCGGCGGAGCGAGCGGCCTCGCTGCCTCTGCAACGCCGGATGCTGTTTGTCGGGCCGGCGGCCAACCTGCTCGCGGCATTTGTCTTCTGGGCGGCGATCGAGACACTTACCCCCGGCCTCGCCCTATGGGTCAAGCCGTGGGTCACGCCCGGCCATCTACTGCGCGCATTCATATGGTCGAATCTCTTGCTCGGCGTCCTGAACCTGATGCCCGCGCCGCCACTCGATGGCGGACGTGTCTTTCGCGGAGAGTACATGAAGATCCATGGTCCGCTGAAGGGCTTCCGCGCAACGATTAACCTTGGCCAGGGCATTGCCTTCGGGTTGATGGTGGGCGGTCTGCTCTTCAACAGCATATGGATGTCCATCATGGGGTCGCTGCTGATGATCGGCGTGCATCTGGACGAGCCGACGCCGCTTCCGCAGGCCGACAACGACACCATCAAGATGCGGGACGTGATGATGATGGAGTACAGCACGATGGCCGCCTCGGATACGCTGGTCGACGCGCTTGAACGCTCCATTCACATCTTGCAGGATGTTTTTCCCGTGGTGCGCGGCACGAGCATGGTAGGCGCGGTCTCACGGCAAAGTATCGTCGAGGCGCTGGCCGCCAGCGGCAACGGCTACGTGCAGGGCGTCATGACGCGCAGCTTCCAGACGGCTCATCCGGACGATTCGCTCGTCAAAACTTTGCGGCGGGTGATGACGGGTTCAGGGGCGCAGTTGTTGCCGGTGATTGAGGGTGAACGCATCGTCGGGATCATTACACCGCAGAATCTGGCCCACTCCATGGGACTGCTGAGCCATAGCCGCCGCCTGCGGCAAGACAGCTAAATGGATGAAGACAAGCCGCTTGAGCCGGGTCTGTATCTGGTGGCGACGCCGATCGGCAACCTGGAAGACATTACATTGCGGGCGTTGCGCGTGCTTCGAATGGCCAATCGCATTGCCTGCGAAGACACCCGGCAGACCCGGAAGCTGCTGAACCACTTCGGTATCAAGACGCCGACCATCAGCTATCACATGCACAATGAAGTCTCGCGGGCGGAGGAACTTGTCGCCGAACTCATTGCGGGGGGAACGCTGGCCGTCGTCAGCGACGCGGGCACGCCGGGGATCGCCGATCCGGGCGGCCAGATCGCGGCGGCGGCGATCGCGGCGGGTGTGCCGGTCTTCCCTGTTCCCGGAGCAAACGCGGCAGTAGCAGCCCTGATTGGGAGCGGTCTGCCGATGGAGAGGTTTACCTTCCACGGCTTTCTCCCGGCGAAGGTAGGGACACGGCGAACGGCGCTTGAAGCATTACCGCGCGATGGCGGCACCCTCGTCTTTTACGAGGCACCCCATCGCATTCTCGATACGCTTTCCGACCTTGAGAACGTCTTCGGCTCCGCGCAGCCGGTCGTCGTGGCTCGCGAACTGACCAAGCTGCATGAAGAGTTTTTGCGCGGAACGGTCGCCGAGGTCAGGGCAAACCTTGCAGCCCGGTCGATCGTCCGCGGAGAGATCGTTCTGCTGTTCGCGCCGGCCGCAGCTAAAGCACCTGCGGTGGCTGCAAGCATTGCCAGCGCTGTCGCGGCCTTGATGAAGACCGGCGGCATCTCCGAGATGGACGCGCTCAAACAGGTGGCGCGGGAGCGCGGCATCGGCAAGAGTGTCGCCTATCGCGAGTTACAGCGCGAGCAGAATCAAAGACGGTAGCCGATTCCGGGCGGCTACCATGCGCTCCCTTGGTACAGTGAGAAGATGCCCCGGGCGTCCGCACTTCTCGACACACGCATCATCCATTGCGGCGACTGCCTGGAGCAGTTGCGGCAGTTGCCGGACCAATCCATCGACCTCTGCTACATCGATCCGCCGTTCAACTCCAATCGCAATTATGAGGTCTTCTGGGGCGAGACGAAGGAGCGGCGATCGTTCGTGGACCGCCACGAATCGACCAAGGCCTACATCGATTACATGCGCCCCCGCTGTATGGAGATCGCACGCGTGCTCAAAACAACGGGCAGCTTCTATTATCACTGCGACTGGCACGCCAGCCACTATGTCAAGGTCATGCTCGATCAGATACTGGGCGAAGGCAACTTCGTAAACGAAATCATCTGGAAGCGCCAGTCCGCCCACAATGACGCCAAGCAAGGATCAAAGCACCTGGGTCGCGTTACGGAAAGCCTCTTCCTCTATCACGGCGGCAGTCCGGATTACCGGTTCAAGCATCTTTATCGACCCTACGATGAGGAGTACCTAAAGACTTTTTATAAGCATGTCGAGCCCGGAACCGGGCGGCGTTATCAACTCGATAATCTTAGCGCGCCAGGCGGCGCGGCTCCCGCTAAAGGCAATCCCAATTATGAGTTCCTCGGCATAGAGCGCTATTGGCGCTACAGCGAGAAGCGGATGCGGGCGTTATACGAGGAAGGAAGGATCATCCAGGGCAAACCGGGATCGGTACCGCGATATAAACGATACTTGGATGAAGGTAAGGGCGTCCCCATCGGCAATCTTTGGGACGACATCCCCCCAATTCAACCCCATAGTGCGGAGCGGCTTGGCTATCCCACCCAAAAACCGTTGAAACTGCTTGAGCGCATTCTCGAAATCTCTTCCAAGCCCAACGACATCATCCTTGATGCCTTCTGCGGCTGCGGCACCGCGCTCGTAGCCGCCCAGCAGATGGGACGACAATGGATCGGCATCGACATCTCCCCCACTGCCTGCCGCGTCATGGCCAAGCGCCTCCGCGACGTGGTGCGCCTGCCTGAAAACGACAAACTCTGGCTCACCGGTCGCGGCTTCATCGTTCGCGACCTTCCAAAAACCGAGAAGGAACTCCGCCGCCTCCCGCCCTTCGAGTTCGAGAACTGGGCCGTCATCGCGCTCGGCGGCATCACCAACAAGGTTCAGACCGGCGACATGGGCCTCGACGGACGCATCTTTCCCGTCTCCGCCTTGCCCGAGATGAAAGAAGGTGCTTTCGACTTTATGGATGACTGGTTCCCTATCCAGGTCAAGCAGAAAGACAAGGCCGGCCGCCCCGACATCGACGCGTTCGAAGCCGCCATGATCCGGGCGGAGCGTATGAAGGGCTTCTTTATCTCTTTCGACTACACCGTCGAGGCGCTGACCGAAATCTCCCGCTTCTTCAAGCAAACCGGCCGCGTCATCGTTCCGCTGACAGTACAGCAGATTCTAGAAGATGAAATCGCGATGCGGCTGGCGTAAATGCGGCTGGCATTGATGACGCTGGCGTAGGTGCGGCCTACTCGCGCCCTTTGACGCGGTCGTACTCGTAGCGGTCGCTCGTTGTGCCGAGGCTCTCGTTGTATAAGCTCATCGCTCCGGTAGCCTCCTTCAGTTCCTGACTGAAGTCATGGATGGCACGGAGGTGATCGGCGGTCGCGGGGATTTCGAGGCGGCTGGTCTTCAGGAACTTCTGATAACCCTTATCCACGAGGCGGCTGATCTCCCCGCCCAGCAGAAAGCCCGGCTTGGCCAGCATCGCCGCCGATCCGTCGCCGACATCGGCGATCTCGGCCGCGCATCCATATTTGCGAACCTGAAAGGCACCGGGAGTGCGCCTTGCACCCTCTTGCGCCGGTGCGACATCGAATCGCTGTGTGCCCAGCGTGGAGAGAACATCGTTGAAGGAGCGCGCAACCGTCTTTTTCGCCATAAGTTAGACTCGGATTGATCTGTTGTACTCACTGTCGCACATCGCCGATGCGCTTTCAAACAGGTACGGCAGCAAGGGGGGGTTGAACCAATGATTGCAACCGCGAAGGCGCTCGGCAGCGGCATATTACAGCGGATTGGGAATACACCGCTTCTGCGCCTTGCAACGCTCACGGAGCATCTGCCGGGTGTGCAAATCCTCGGCAAGGCGGAATGGGCCAATCCGGGTGGGTCGGTGAAAGATCGCGCGGCCTCGGCAATCGTGCTCGATGCCCGCCGACGCGGGCTCCTCGGCAACGGGCGCGCCCTGCTCGATGCGACCAGCGGCAATACCGGCATCGCCTACGCCATGCTGGGCGCGGCGCTCAATTTTCCCGTGACCCTGTGTATGCCGTCGAATGTTTCGCCGGAGCGGAAGAAGTATCTGTCGGCCTATGGGGCCGAGGTGGTTTGGACGAAGCCGGATGAAGGCTCCGACGGAGCCATTCGCAAGGCACGGGCCATGATCGCAACCGAGTCGGAGCGCTACTTCTACGCCGACCAGTACGGCAACGACGAGAACTGGCGCGCGCACTACCGCACCACCGGCAATGAGATCTGGGAGCAGACCGAAGGCCAGGTGACCGACTTTGTAGCGGCGCTCGGCACCAGTGGAACCTTCATGGGAACGACGCGTCGGCTGCGCGAGCTGAACCGGCGGGTGCGCTGCTATTCCATGCAGCCCGATTCGCCGTTCAACGGACTTGAGGGTTTGAAGCACATGGCAACGGCCATCGTCCCGCCCATTTACGATGCGACGCTCGCCGACGAAAACATTGAGATGGCTACCGAAACCGCGTACAAGATGGCGAAGTTCCTGGCTAGACGCGAGGGGCTGTTGGTGGGGGTCTCGGCGGCGGCGGCGGTTGCGGCGGCGGTGCAGGTGGCGGAACGCGCGGCGGTCGAGGGCCGCGAAGCGGTAATTGTAACGATCCTCTGCGACTCCGGTGCGAAGTATATGAGTGAGCGTTTCTGGACGGAGGAGTAAACATGCTGACCATCCACTACGAAGAGTACGAAGCGCTGCGCGCGCATGGCGAAGAGACCTATCCGCACGAGTGCTGCGGCGTATTGCTGGGCAAGCATGATGCCGGGAAGGGCAATCGCGTCTCGATGATTGTACGAGCCGGTAATACGCGCACGGACTCGGCGCACAACCGGTACAACATCGCCCCTCAAGAGCTGGTGAAGATCCAACGCCAGGCGCGCGGTCTAGGGCTGGATATTGTGGGCTTCTACCATTCGCACCCCGATCATCCGGCGCAGTGGTCCGCGACCGATATCGCCGAGGCGCACTGGCACGGCTGCTCGTACCTGATCACGGCGGTGGAGCACGGCATGGCTAAAATCACCAATTCATTCCTGCTGACGGGCACGGGCGAAGAAGACAAGAAATTTTTAGGCGAGCCAATCGAAATCGGAATGGCGTCGAAGGATGCAGAGCAGGCACAAGGAGCTTTAGCATGAAGATTCATATCCCTACACCGCTGCGGAGCTACACCGGCGGGGCGGACACGGTCACGACGCACGGAACGACCGTAGCGGGCGGGCTTGAAGAGCTCGTAACGGAGCACGCGGCGATGCGGCAGCACCTGTTTACCGCCGAGGGCAAGCTGCGCTCGTTCGTGAACCTTTATCTGAATGACGACGATATTCGCTACTTACCCGCGAAAGAGGAGACGGCTGTCTCGGACGCGGACGAATTGACGATCATTCCCTCCATTGCCGGTGGAACGCCGGTGATGGTCGAAGAGCCGGTTGCAATCGAGCTTCCCAAGCTGACCAATGACGAGATCGCGCGCTACTCGCGACACCTGATTCTGCCTGAGGTAGGCATGGAAGGGCAGCAAAAGCTTAAGGCTGCACGCGTGCTCTGCGTCGGCACGGGCGGCCTGGGATCGCCGCTGGCGCTTTATCTGGCGGCGGCGGGCGTGGGAACCCTTGGCCTGGTTGATTTCGATACGGTCGACGAAAGCAACCTGCAACGTCAGATCATTCACTCGACCGCGACCGTCGGCAAGCTCAAGGTCGACTCGGCCGAGATCATGCTGAAGGGCTTGAACCCTAAGCTCAACGTCGTCAAGCACAACACCATGCTGACCAGCGCGAACGCTCTCGATATCTTTAAGGACTTCGACGTGATCGCGGACGGGACGGACAACTTCCAGACACGCTATCTGGTGAACGACGCTTGTGTTCTGACCGGCAAGCCGAACGTATATGGGTCGATCTTTCGGTTCGAGGGGCAGGCAAGCGTCTTTGCGACCGAGGCTGGGCCTTGCTATCGCTGCTTGTACCCGGAGCCGCCGCCGCCCGGCCTCGTTCCTTCGTGCGCCGAGGGTGGCGTGCTTGGCATTCTCCCCGGCCTGGTTGGCGTGATTCAGGCGACAGAGGTCATCAAGCTGATCCTCGGCATCGGCGAGCCGCTAGTCGGGCGTCTGCTGCTGATCGATACGCTTGGAATGAACTTTCGAACATTGAAGCTGCGGAAGAATCCGGAGTGCCCGGTCTGCGGGCCGAATCCCACGGTAACGGAGCTGATCGACTACGACCAATTCTGCGGGATTGTCCCGCCAACGACGACCGGGCCGCTCGAAGTTGCGGCACACCAGGCGGTTGGCGGCGGAGATGTGGTCGACGGCGTTCCGCAAATCTCCGTCGAGGCGTTGAAGGCGAAGCTCGACGCGGAGGAAGACCTGCTCGTGGTCGATGTGCGCGAACCGCATGAGTATGCGATCGTCAACATGTGCGGCAAGTTGATTCCGCTAGGCGAAGTGACAAAGCGCGCCGGCGAGCTAGGCGAGAAGGATCGTGAGATTGCCGTGCATTGCAAATCGGGAGCGCGCTCGCAGAAAGCAGCCGTGGAACTGAGAAGCCTTGGGTTTACGAACGTCTCCAACGTAACCGGCGGGATATTGGCCTGGGCGGAGAAGATCGACCCTTCGCTGCCGAAGTACTAGCATTACCGTGATGACAGGTCACTCTGTATCCTCGGCCTTGTCGTCGACGACGAGCATCTGGAGGCACAAGGGTGGCTCCAACATGCAGTCCATGGCGGCAATCGAGGCAACGGCCTGCTCGATGGTTGACGTTAGGCAAGGCTCCGTAGTGACCACGAACGGTAGCCGGTGTTTGGGATAGCCGGGGCGCTGAAGGATGGAGTCGATGTTGGCACCGACGCGGGAGAGGGCACCGGAGATGGCGGAGACGATGCCGGGCTTATCGTCCACCACGAAGCGAAGATAGTAGGGGGCATGGAAGTCCCCGGTGACGGCTCGCGGCGCGACCGGCATCTGAACGGCGGTGCAGCGCTGGGCAATGGCGAGTAAATCGGACACAACCGCGATGGCCGTGGGTTCGCCCCCCGCGCCGTGGCCGGAGAAGACGGTGTCGCCGCCGAACTGGCCGGTGGCCACAACCGTGTTCTGGGTGCCGTGCGACCAGGCGATAGGCGAGCTGAGCGGGACCAGCATCGGAGCGACACGCGCATGGACTCGGTCTTCATCGAGTTCGGCGCGGGAGATCTGGCGTATGGTGCAGCCAAGCTCCTTGGCGTAGGCAAAGTCAATGGCCTGGACGGCGGCAATCGTCTGCGTAGCGACGGCGTCAGGGTCGAGTTCGACGTGCATGGCGATACGCGCGAGGATGCAAAGCTTGGCGCGTGCATCGAAGCCATCCACATCGGCGGAGGGATCGGCCTCGGCATAGCCGGCGCGCTGCGCTTCAACGAGGACGCTGTTATAGGTTGCGCCCGTCTCCATCCGGCTGAGGATGAAGTTGCAGGTACCGTTGACGATGCCGGAGAGGCGAGTGATCCGATCGGCGCAGAGGCCCTGGAGCAGGCCGGGGATGACGGGAACGCCCCCGGCGACGGCCGCTCCAAAGAGAAGCTGGACGCGGCGGGTTTCCGTGCTCTGCTCGGCGGCTAGCTGGGCTAATGCCGCGCCGCGATAAGCAATCAGCTGTTTATTGGCGGTCACCACGGATTTGCCGGACTCAAGAGCGGAGCGAAGCCAGCGTTCGACCGGGTCGAGGCCACCCATCAACTCGACCACCACATCGACGTCGGACGCAAGAATGTCGTCGATGGATGCAGTCCAGATGGTGCCGGCGGGTACGGCCATGGCGGCCGGGGAGTTCCGTTTGCGAATGATGTCGCGGTTAAAAATGTGGGTAAGGACGATGCCGGGAAAGTTCCGCGCGGCGAGGACACGGGCGACCGCGCCGCCGACGGTGCCGAAGCCGAGCAGGGCTACTTTCGTGATGGGCGGCTGGGAGCTGACGAACATCGAATTTCCTTCTTAGTAGAGGATGCGAGCTTCGTGGGCCTTCCAGGCGGTGAAGCTGGCGATGGCTTCACCGGAGAGCAAAGGCGCGATGGGCAGCCGGCGGGAGGCGTGAGGCAAGGCAACTTCGCGATAGAGCATCGCGTCGTCGAAGCCGGCTGAGGCGGCATCGGCGGCGGAGTTGCCATAGAAAATAGCTTCACAGCGGGCCCAGTAGATGGCGGCCAGGCACATCGGGCAAGGCTCGCAGGAGGTGTAAAGGTGACACCCGGCGAGCTCGAAGGTGACGAGCGCTGCACAGGCGTTGCGAATAGCGACCATCTCGGCGTGCGCCGTAGGGTCGTTGGTGGAGGTGACCAGATTCACGCCGGTGGCCACTACGTCCTCGCCGCGAACAATGACCGCACCGAAAGGGCCGCCGCGCCCGGTGGTTACGTTGTCCGTGGCGAGCGCAATGGCCCGTCGCATAAAAGTAGGATTGCCCTGCATCCGGTTCGATCTTCCTCTTCGCGCGTTATGGTAGGAGACAGACCGATTATGGCACAGGCCTTTTGCTCAAACCGCGTGGTCACCCCGGAGGGAATACGGGCAGGCGCGCTGCTGGTCCAGGACGGCACGATCGTGGCCATATGCGAGCGGAATGCGGTGCCCAGGGAATGGAAGACACTTGACTTCGGCGACGACGCGATCCTGCCGGGGCTGGTCGATACGCATGTGCACCTGAATGAGCCGGGGCGGACGGAGTGGGAGGGCTTCTGGACGGGGACGCGGGCGGCGGCGGCGGGGGGTTATACGACGCTGGTGGATATGCCGCTGAACTGCCTCCCTGAGACGACGACGGTCGCGGCGCTTGAAGCCAAACGTGAGGCTGCCAAGGGAAAATGCTGGATCGATTGGACCAGCTGGGGGGGCGCGGTAGCGGATAATCAGGCGGACTTGCTGCCGCTGGCCACGGCGAAGGTGCCGGGGTTTAAATGCTTTCTCGTCTATCCAGGCTGCGACGGCTTTACGATGATCGACGCGGCGCAGCTTGAGCAGGCGCTGCCGGCGATCGCGGCTTCGGGGCTGCCGCTGCTGGTCCATGCGGAGTTGGCGGGACCGATCGACGCGGCGACCGCGGGGCTGCAAGGGACGGACTGGCGGCTTTACAGCACCTACCTGGCATCACGGCCGGATGAATCGGAGGTGGCGGCGATCCGGATGATGATCGGGTTATGCCGTAAGTACAGGTTTAGGTTGCATATCGTGCATCTGGCGACGGCAGAGGCGTTGGCGGAGTTGCGGGCGGCAAAAACAGAGGGGTTGCCGGTCACGGTGGAGACTTGCCCGCATTACCTGCACTTCGCCGCGGAGGAGATCGCGGAGGGCAATACGCTGCTGAAGTGCGCGCCGCCGATCCGGTCGGGGGTAAATCGGGAGGCGCTTTGGGAAGGTCTGCGAGAGGGTGTGATCAACTTAGTCGTGACGGATCACTCGCCATGCCCGCCGGAGATGAAGCGGCTGACGACAGGACGGTTCGATGAGGCTTGGGGCGGGATTGCGAGCTTATCCGTGGCGCCGGCGGTGGTGTGGACGGAGGCGGCGCGGCGCGGGTTTTGTCTGGAGGATGTGGTGCGTTGGATGAGTACGGCTCCGGCGGCGTTGGCTGGAATGAGTGAGCGGGCGGGTGCGTTGAGGGTGGGGCGGGAGGCTAACTTTGTGGTCTTCGACGCGGCGGCGGAGTTCGTTGTACGCGAAGAGGAGCTACACTATCGGCATCCTGTATCGCCCTATAGGGGGGAGCGTTTGCGTGGGGTCGTGCGGGCGACCTATCTACGGGGAGAGGCCGTGTATGAGAACGGCCGCTTCGCTGCTATGCCGCGCGGGCTTGACCTGATTAAGGAGCACGCATGAACCCCGTGCTTGCGGCATGGAATGCGCTGAATGCGGACGAGGCGATGCGCACGGTCCTACCTTGCTGCGGATCGCATGCCTGGGCAAGCGCGCTTACAGCGAACCGGCCCTTTCAGGATGCGTTGAACCTATACGCGGCTTCCGATGCGGTTTGGTGGAGACTGCCGGAGGAGGCCTGGCGAGAGGCGTTCGCAAGCCATCCGAGGATTGGTGAAACTTCCGCAAGAAGTGAGGCTACGGACGAATCGCTGCGCTTGTCGGCGGTCGAGCAAGGCACGGCGATGACGGCAAACGAGGCGACGATACGAGATTTGGCCGAGGCAAACCGGCGGTATGAGGAGACGTTCGGGCAGATTTTTATTGTCTATGCAGCGGGCCGGACGGCTGCGGAGATTCTCAAAACGCTGAAAGCACGGATGCGGAACGATTCCGCGACGGAGTTGCGCGAAGCGGCGGAGCAACAGCGGCAGATTACGCAGTTGCGGCTACGCCGCTGGCTGGAAGGAGCATAAATTGGGAATTTCAACGCACATATTGGATACGGCGTTGGGGCTTCCGGCGGTGGGTGTACCGGTGGAGTTGCTGCGTGAAGAGGCGGGAGTTTGGGTGTCTCTCCGTCAGGCGGTCACGGACGCGGAGGGGCGGGTAAAGCACTTGCTGGCCGAGGATGCAACGCTGGTGCCCGGAACGTATCGCGTCCGGTTCGAAGCGGAGACCTACTATGCGGCGCGCGGAGCGAAAGGCTTGTATCCCTATGTCGAGATCACGTTGCTGGTAAGAGACACGGACCGGCATCTGCACATTCCGCTGCTGCTGACGGCCAACGGATACACGACCTATAGGGGGAGCTAGATGGTTGAGCTGGGAGAAAACCGCTACGGCAAGGCGCGGGTGCGGCTGATGAAGGTAACGCGGCATCCGCACGGGAATGAGTTGCGCGAGTGGACGGTGGAAGTTCTGTTAAAGGGCGATTTCCGCGCGACGTTCGTCGACGGCGATAACACCGACATCCTTGCGACCGACACGATGAAGAACATGGTGTATGCCGTGGCGCGGAGTTCGCCCGCGACGACCATGGAGGAGTATGGGATAGGGTTGGCGGGAGCGATCCTTGGCAAGAATCCGCAAGTTACTTCAGCGGCTATACAGGTGGAAAGTGCTTTATGGAAGCGGCTTGCAGTCGACGGGGAGCCGCATCCGACGACGTTTATGCGCGGCAGTGACGAGCGACAGACCACGCTGATAGAACGCGATCAGGCCGGCGGCACAAGCATCCATTCGGGGCTCGATCGTCTTGTCATCGTGAAGACGGCGCAGTCGGGATTTGAGGGGTTTCGGCGGGATGAGTTCACGACGCTGCCGGAGACGGCGGACCGGCTGCTAGGGACCGCGCTGCGGGCGGAGTGGCGGTATACCGGCACGGCACTGGCCTTCGATGGCGTGCGCCGGACGATCCGCGAAGCGATGCTGAAGACGTTTGCCGGGCATGACAGCAGATCGGTGCAGCAGACGCTGTATGCGATGGCCGAAAGCGCGCTGAACGCGGCGGCGGAGATTGATGAAATTGAACTTGCGATGCCGAATAAGCACTGCCTGCTGGTCGATCTTGCGCGGTTCGGCATGGATAATCCGAACGAGATCTTTATGCCGACGGACGAGCCGCATGGATATATCGAGGCGCGGGTACGACGGTCTGCAACGCCATGACGCGGGCGGAGCGGGTAATGGCGCGGTCCCGCGAGCTGGCGCGGTGCACGGATGTACCGGGAACGACGACACGGCTTTTTCTTTCGCCGGCGACGCGGAAGGCGCATGAGCTGCTACGCGGCTGGATGGAGGCGGCGGGACTGACAGTAACTGTCGACGCGGTCGGAAACCTGCGCGCGCTGTACGCCGGGGCGGGGACGGGGACGGAGCGCCTGCTCATAGGGTCGCATATCGATACGGTGCCGGATGCGGGGGCGTTCGACGGGGTTCTGGGAGTGCTGCTCGGGCTGGCGCTCATAGAAGAGTTACGCGGAAAGCGGCTGCCATTCGCCATCGAGTTGATTGCGTTTTCTGAAGAAGAGGGAGTCCGGTTCGGTAAGCCGTTCCTGGGAAGCCTGGCGGTGACCGGGCAGATAAATACAGCTACGCTGGGGCGCTTGGATGCCGCCGGTACAACAATGGCAGAGGCGGTACAGGCGTTTGGACTTGATCCTTCGCAAATGGCGGAGGCTGTGCTTGAGCCGGGAGCCTTTGCATTCCTGGAGTTCCATATTGAGCAGGGGCCGGTGCTGGAGGCTTTGGATCGGCCGCTGGGCGTGGTGGAGGCGATCGCCGGGCAGAGCCGGTATGCATTGCGCTTTACCGGGCAGGCGAACCATGCCGGGACAACGCCGATGGCGCGGCGACGGGATGCGCTTGCGGCGGCCGCGGCTTGGATGGTGTCGGTTGAGGAGGCAGCGAGAAAGACACCGGGGCTGGTGGCGACGGTGGGGCAGATCGCCGTGCGGCACGGAGCGATCAACATCATTCCCGGGGAAGTAGTGGCGACGCTCGATGTACGTCATGCACGCGATGAGGCGCGGCGGAAAGCTGTAGGCGTGCTGCTCCATGCCGCGATACGGGAGGCCGAGAGCCGCGGCGTGGGCTGCGCGGCGACGGTGCTGCATGAGCAGACCACGGTGGCGATGAATGCCGAGCTGGTCGGGAGCTTGCTCCAGGCGGCGGCGCGGGCCGGTTTAATGTGCGAGCGGATGACGAGTGGAGCGGGGCACGATGCAATGATCCTTGCTCCTCATGTGCCGTCGGCGATGCTGTTTCTGCGGTCGACGGGCGGAGTAAGCCATTGTCCCGAAGAGGATGTTTTCGTTGGCGATGTAGAGGCGGCGCTGGCTACGGGGATGGAGTTGCTGCGCGGCTTGCGATATCGTCAATGAAACCCTCGCCTTTGAGTTGAGCTACAGGGCACCCGGATTTACCTGAGTGGGACAATGCGCGGGCTTGGATACACACGCAACGCGCGGCGGTTCCATCGTCTTGTGCAGACGACGAATACCTTCGTGTGGCGCAGCGCCGCCGGAGAGCGCGGATGGGGACTATAAAGATGCGAACCGGCATTCGCTCGCGTAGGGTTAAAGAATGATTGCTTTGAACGCGGCACGGCTGCTGGGAGAGTTGGAGACGCTCGCTGGGTTCTCGTCGGCGGAGGCCGTACCGGAGGGGCGGGCTGTGACGCGGGTAGTGTTTTCGCCGGAAGACCTGCGGGCGCGGACCTGGCTAAAGGACCAGGCCCGTACTGCCGGGTTAGCAGTCCGGGAAGATGCGGTGGGCAATACGTTCATGCGCCGGGTGGGGGCGGACCCGGAGCTCGCGGCGGTAGGGACAGGATCGCACATGGATGCGATTCCGCAGTCGGGGATGTACGACGGTACGGTGGGGGTACTCGGCGGGCTGGAGGCGATCCGGGCGTTGCAGGAAGCGGGGTGCAAGCCCCGCCGGTCGATTGAGCTGCTGCTGCTGACGTCCGAGGAGCCGACGCGGTTTGGAATTGGGTGCCTGGGAAGCCGGTTGCTGTCGGGGGTGCTTGCACCGGAGCGGGCAGACGCCATGATAGATCGCGACGGAAAGACGCTGGCGGAGGTGCGGGCAGCGGCTGGATTTACAGGGGCGCTGGAGTCCGTGCGGCTTGCGAAAGGCTACTACCACGCTTGGGTGGAGTTACATACGGAACAGGGACCACTGCTCGAGCGCGAAGGGGTGCCTGTCGGGATTGTGACCTCGATAGCGGCTCCGGCGGGATACCGGTTTACGATCACCGGATTCGGCGGCCATGCGGGTGCCTTGCTGATGCCGGACCGGCGGGACGCGCTATGCGCGGCGGCAGAGATCATTTTGTCGATCGAACGGCATACGCTGGTCGCGAATAAGGCTTCGGGAGGGAGGGATGCGGTGGCTACCGTGGGAGCAATAGAGGTGTCGCCGGGAAATGTGAATAGCGTGCCGAGCCGAGTCGTGATGCAGCTGGATATCCGGGACATCGATCCGGAGCGACGCGAGGGTGTGATGCGATTGGTACGGGCGGACATCGCCGACGTACAACAGCGGCGCGGAGTGACGATCGCGGAAGAATGCGTGAACGCCGATGCGCCGACTACCTGCTCGCCGGAGATCGTGGCGACAATTGCGGGGGTGTGCGCCGCGCGGGGGATCACGCTGAAGCGGATGGTTAGCCGGGCGTACCACGACAGCTCCTTCATCGCGCGGATCGCGCCGGTGGGAATGATCTTCATCCCATGCCGTGGGGGTGTTAGTCATAAGCCGGACGAATACGCCGCGCCGGGGGACATTCTACGCGGAACGGCGGTGCTGGCGGAAACGCTGGCCCGGCTTGCGGCGGAGTAGCCGGCATGGCGATCGAGTGTGTCAACCCGGCGACAGGTAAGCTGATCCGGCGTTTCGAACCTCTGGATGCGGAGGCGATTGAAGCCAAACTAGCACTGGCGGCGGAAGCGGCGCGGAGCTATCGGCTGATCCGCGTCGAAGATCGCGCGGCGTGGATGCGTAAGCTCGCGGCGATCCTTGAAGAAGAGGTCGAGGAGCTGGCGCGGACCATGACACTTGAAATGGGCAAGCCGCTTGAAGCCGCGCGGCAGGAGGCGCTGAAGTGCGCGGCTTGCTGCCGGTACTACGCGGATGCGGCGGCGGAGATCCTGGTGCCCATCCGCATTCCAACGCAGGCAAGCGACAGCTACGTGCGGTGGGAGCCGATGGGCGTGGTGCTGGCGATCATGCCGTGGAACTTCCCTTTCTGGCAAGTCTTCCGGTTTCTGGTTCCGGCGCTGATGGCGGGCAATGTAGGGCTGTTGAAACATGCTCCTGGGGTGCCGCACTGTGCTTTGGTCATTGAAGCGTTGGTACGGCGAGCGGGATTTCCGCGCGGGACCTTTCAAGCATTGCTGATCGAGGTGGAGCAGACGGCCGCGGTGATCGCGGACACGCGCGTGGCCGCAATCACATTGACGGGGAGCGAGGCGGCGGGAGGCGCTGTAGCGTCGCTCGCCGGGTCGCTGATCAAAAAAACCGTCCTGGAGCTAGGCGGGAGTGACCCGTTTATCGTAATGCCATCGGCAGATCTGGAATCCACGATTGAGGTGGCGGTCCGCGCGCGCTGCGTGAACAACGGGCAGTCGTGCATCGCGGCTAAGCGCTTCCTGGTGCACGACAGCGTGTATCCGGAGTTCGAAGCGAGGTTTGTGTCCGCCATGGAAGCGCTGCGCGTGGGCGATCCAATGCTGCCGGAGACGGACCTTGGCCCCCTTGCGAGCGCCGCGGCGCGAGAGCGGCTACAGGCGCAGGTACGCGCGGCGGGCGCGGCGGGCGCGCGCGTGCTGACCGGAGGGCAGAGCATGGTGGGCAACGGATTTTACTTTGAGCCAACGGTGCTGGCAGGTTTGCCGCGAGAGGCGGCGATCGCGCGGGAGGAGTTCTTCGGTCCCGTGGCGCTGCTCTTCGGCGTGCGCGACATAGAAGAGGCGATCGCCGTGGCAAATGAGTCCCCCTTTGGATTGGGGGCGTCGGTGTGGACGCGTGATGAGAGTGAACAGCAACGGTTTGTCGCGGAACTGGAGGCTGGGCAAGTCTTTGTCAACGTGATGGTGGCGAGCGATCCGCGGCTGCCATTCGGGGGAACAAAGCGATCGGGCTATGGCCGGGAGCTGTCGGTCGCGGGCATGCGCGAGTTTATGCACGCTAAAACGGTTGTGATCGCCTGAGACTCTACCCCGATGATTGAGCAGTCGGGAGGTGGGGCTATCGTTGCGGTTAGAAGTTGAACGAGAGAAAGACCTGAAGACGTTCGGTGGCGGAGTTTGTAGTAAAAGGACCGCCGGCGAGTTGAAGCGATTTGCCAAAGGTATTGTTTTGTTGCGCTGTCAAAACGCCCACGGGCGTGCTGTAGTCGTGCACATTGAACAAGTTTTGCGCTTGCGCGCCGAGGGATACGTTGTAGCGGCGGCCTGTGCTTGAACCTCCGCCGAAGCCTCCCGGTCCTCCGCGACCGGGGCCACC